>JANOTU010000090.1:0-3586 GCA_031416515.1 Hyphomicrobiales bacterium | reverse complement strand
CCTGACGTTTGCCTCAAACAAAAAATACCACTTTTAAGAACTTAGTCCTTGACAGCGTACGCTCAAATCGTCATATCCGGCCACGCTGCGGAAATCTGCGCCACCCCAAACGAACCCAGCGCTGAATTTCCTCGTAGCGCGGGCTTCCAGCCCGCTCTTGGTTCAAAGGGCGGGCGAGACGCCCGCGCTCCCAGGCAGCAAGGCGCCATCATGTCGCGCAAGCGATTCACTTATTGTTGGGCGTCGCCTTTATGCGGTGACGGCGTCAATGTGCGGCGCGCATCGAGGGCCTGGGATCACTGGCCTGGCCAAGGCGGGCCTGCCGGATTGACGGAGAACCTTTGTGAATGCAACCCTGCCCGCCCCGCAAAGAATCGTCATGCTCGCAATGAAGCTGGACCCCGGGAGTCGGCAAGACGAGGCTTCTCTTTTCCAAAGGGGAAAATGCGTATATGGAGAACGCCATGCCACGCGCCATTGAAATCTCTTTGCTCGAATCCTACAGCCGGGGTGAGATCACCCGCCGTGAAGTGTCTGAGCGCGCAGGCGAGGAGGTGAGCTTCGGCACCCTGCTGGGACAGTTGCATGAGCATGGCCTGCCTTTGCCGCGCCTGCATGGCGACCCGCATTCGCCTGGAGCGCAGCTTGTCAGGCAGCTGGCGGAAAGAGCCGGGCCACGTGCCGGATGAACTTTCCATAAGGCTGATCATCACCGATACCGGACCGCTGATCACGCTGGCGGCGGCCGACAGTCTGGATACCTGCTTTACCCCGGTGTTCCGGTCTTTTTCAGCGAGGGCCTGGCCAAGGCAGGGCTGCCGGATCAAGGAGACTCCCAACAATAAGTGAATCGAGTTGGTTGAGCATTCCTCCCCCCTCAGGATGAGGATGAAGGAGTTGAAGCAGCTATTACTGGATGCGTCCTAACTCAAGCACCGGTCAATCCAATCCCTGGTCCGGAAATAACTTCCCAGTGCGGGCAGGACCCAGGTGCTGCGGGTGTGAGCAGCTTGCCCTTGAATCTGTTTGCCTTGATGGAAGCTACTGGTTACGTTGTGACGGAATTTGAGACAGATGTGAATGGAACGCCGACTCACTGCAATTCTCGCCGCCGATGTGGTGGGCTTCAGCCGCCTGATGGGGGTGGACGAGGTGGCAACCCTTGCCGCGCTGAACGGGCATCGCCGCGACCTCATTGATGGCAAGTTCGCTGAGCATCAGGGCCGCATTGTCAAGCTCACCGGCGACGGCATTCTGGCGGAGTTCGCCAGCGTGGTGAATGCGCTGGCCTGCGCTGTCGATATCCAGCGCGGCATGATGGCGCGCAACGAGACTGTGCCGCATGAACGCCGCCTGGAGTTTCGCATCGGCATCAATCTGGGCGACGTGATTGTCGAAGGTGCCGATATATTCGGCGACGGCGTCAATGTGGCGGCGCGCCTTGAAGGCATTGCGAAACCCGGCGGCATCACAGTCTCCGCCGTGGTGCGCGACCAGGTGGGCGACCGTCTGGCGCTGACCTTTGAAGACATGGGCGAGCAGGCGCTGAAGAACATCGAGCGGCCGGTGCGCGCCTACAATGTGGCGCTTGCCGCTGCTGCGGCGAAACCAGCGCTGCCCGACAAGCCCTCCATTGCGGTCCTTCCCTTCACCAACATGAGCGGCGACCCCGAGCAGGAATATTTCTCCGACGGCATCAGCGAGGACATCATCACCGATCTGTCCAAGATCGCTGGCCTCATGGTGATCGCGCGCAATTCGAGCTTTGCTTACAAGGGCAAGAATCCGGACATCCGCCAGGTGGGCCGAGAATTGGGGGTGCGCGCGGTGCTGGAGGGATCGATCCGCAAGGCCGGCAACCGGGTGCGCATCACCGCCCAGCTCATTGACGCGGCCAACGGCGCCCATCTCTGGGCCGAGCGCTTTGACCGCGACCTCACCGATATTTTCGCGGTGCAGGACGAGGTGACCAAGCATATCGTCGAGGCCCTCAAGGTGAGTCTGCGGCCCGCGGAAAAAGCGCTTCTGGCGGAAAACCGCACCAGCAGCACCGAAGCCCATGACTGGTTCTTGCGCGGGCGCGAGTTGCTGCGCGGTTCCATCAAGAACCGTGAGGTGTTTGAGCAGATGGTGGCCGCCTTCAGCCGCTCAATTGAATGCGACCCGGATTACGCCGAGCCTCATGCTGGCCTCGCCTTGTCCTATGTGCAGGAATTCCACAATAATTGGGGCGGCACAGCCGATGCTCTGGGGGTTGCCGCGCGTTATGCGGCGCTGGCACTGGCAAAAGGCCCGAATGATCCTTATTCGCATTATGGCGCCAGTGTCGTGACCATGTTCCAGCGCAAGTTCGATGACGCGATTGCCCATATTGAGGCGATTCAGGCGCTGAGCCCGAACTACGCTCTCGGCTACAGCACCCGTGGCATGATCGAGACCTTCAGGGGCAATCCGCTGGCGGGGCTGCCCTATACTGAACTCTCGATAAAGTTGGACCCCGGTTTCAAGCACCAGTATCTGCACTTTCAGGGAATGCTCTATCTTGTGGCCGGTGACTACCGCGCTGCTGTCACCGCCTTCCGCGCGCGCATCAAGCTGGTGCCGGAAAGCGACCTCTCCCGCTCCTTCCTCGCCTCTGCGCTCGGCCACCTTGGTGAGTTTGATGAAGCCCGGCGCATCTGGCGCGAACTCATGGAGATCAACCCCAAATACACCATCGCCGCCCACCTCGCCCGCCTGCCATTCCAGAACCAGGCCGATGCCGACCGCATCATTGAAGGCCTGGCAAAAGCAGGCTTGGCCGTGGGTTAAAAAGCCGGACCTGATGGATGATTTTGAGGCCTGGCTGACCGGCAGAAATGACTTGCACCCTGTCGCTTTTGCAGGCGAAGCGCATTACCGGTTGGTGAGCATTCACCCCTTCGTGGACGGCAACGGGCGCAGGGCACGTTTGCTGATGAATCTCCTGCTGATAATGGCTGGCTATCCCCCCGCCATTATCCGCAAACGCGACCGGCTGGCTTACATCGGTGCATTGGAGCAAGCGCAGCTTGGCGGACCCAGGGAAGCTTACGATAAGCTCATCGCCAGGGCGGCGGAACGCTCGTTGGACATTTATCTGCAGGCCGCGCAAGGCCTATCCGCGCTTGGCGATGTGGATACGGGCGAGCTTCTCAGAATTGGCGAACTGGCCAAAGCTGTTGGCGAGACCGTGCCGACCATTCGCCACTGGACCAGGCTGGGGTTGCTGGAAGTGGCGGAAGTCACCGCCTCCAGCTACCAGCTTTACGCCGCCGACATGACAGCCCGTTGCCAACTGATCAAGAAGCTGAAAAGCGAGCGGTTCACACTTGCAGAAATCAAGGAAAGGATTGGCTTGTGACACAATGAGGATGGAATGGTCAGGCGTTGGGCAGCCCATCAGGACTGGCCTTGCCGCAGTGCGGCGACAATGCTCTCAATCTCGGCCAGTGCGGCCTCGAAGGATTGCGGGTTCTGGGATTTGGATTTAGCCACGGATGAAGGATAGCGACGGAATGCACGACTGTCCGGAAAGATCGTAAAAATAGCCCATCCCCCGAACCCG
>JANOTU010000089.1:0-1612 GCA_031416515.1 Hyphomicrobiales bacterium | reverse complement strand
TTTGCGCGTTCTCTTGCTCTTGTGTGATGGCCTTCAAGGTGCTGGCATTGGCTTCAATCGCGGCATTTGTGGCGATGCGGTTCAGCCCGATCGAATACAAGAGAGCGAGAGTGCCAAGACCGGCCAAGGCCAGTTGCATCGTTCGCTCAAACAAACCTAACGCAAAGAAATTCAGGAAGTGGGTTACTGCGGAGGTGTTGCCCGCGATTCGCAAGACGGGCTCATACAACGGGAAGATTCCGGCGTTTATCAAGCGGGCCAACGAAAATTGGGATAAGGTCGATCAAGGATACTTCTCGGTGATCAACGAGCTTGCGGTGATTGTGTGGGGCCGCATGGAGCGGCAAGGCCACATCATGGCTGACAAGTCTCCCAGCGGTCGCCAAAACCGACCAGATGTCAGCGTCGGAAGCCGCTTTGCTAGGTGGCTTGATGAAAATCACCCGAGCCTATGCGCCAACCACAAGACGTACATTCACACGACGCCCGAATGGGAAGGTGAAGCACGCCAGTACCCCAATTCCATGCTCGGCTTGTTCCGGGAATATGTCGACACGGTTTGGTGGCCAGAGTGCTTCGAGGACTACATCAAGACGCGCGACCCAAAGGCGCTGACCTACCTGCAGAAACTCCTGCCACCGAAGAAAAAGGCATCGTAACGCTTTAGTGGCGGTCGCCTCATGCTGGCCGCCACACCACCGCGCTTCCATCCTTCCCCGCTCGCTTCATCTTGCGAACGTCCTTGACCTTCTCCCGGACCTGATCAACCAGTTCCGTGTTCTGGTGATCCCATCCCATCCGTGAGACTACCTCGACGGCGATTGCCCGGTTGTCATTCAGTTCTGGCAACTGGCGCCCGATGTCGGCAACCGTTCTCCGCAACTGGCAACGTTTGAACATCCGGGGCGGAGCCCTCTTGCGAGGCTTGATGGCCTTGGGATCATCCTCATAACCGAACAGAGCCAGGACGCTATCCACATGGGCGAGCCTGTCTGTGATGGCGCGGCGTCTCCTGTCATGGGCGGCAAGTTCGCCCGCCAACTCCGCGCGCTTTTTGACCAGCGCTGTTATCACATGGGGATCGGCCATGGATTCCATTGTGGCCGAAAGCTGCTATACAGTCTTGGTGCGCTTGCTACCTAATGCCGCTTTCTTCTTTCCCGAACGCGCGGCCACTGGCGATGACGGACTGCGCAGCGCACTTGCCGACGTCCGGCTCGATCAAAACTTTGCCGCCCGCTATCCCGATCAACTGTCCGGCGGTGAACGCCAGCGCGTCGCCATCGCCCGCGCCCTCATTGCCGAACCCGACCTCTTGTTGTGCGATGAAGTGCTCCCGGCTCTCGATGTGTCAGTGCAGGCAAGCATCCTTGAGCTTCTGCAACGGCTCAAGGCCGAGCGCGGGGTTGCCATGCTGTTCATTTCGCACGGCCTGGCGGTGGTGAGGATGCTGGCTGACCGCGTCCATGTGCTGTTCCGCGGCGAGATCATGGAGAGCGGCACGCGCGGCCAGATTTTCGCACCACCCTTCCACCCCTATACCCATGCGCTGCTTGAAGCCGTGCCCGCGCCCTTGAAGACACGCCGCCCGGCGGCGCGTCCAATGCAGGCA
>JANOTU010000088.1:0-1856 GCA_031416515.1 Hyphomicrobiales bacterium | reverse complement strand
TGCACCGATCGCCAGCGGTTTGGCGCTGACGCTGATCCATCTGATCCCGATCCCGGTCACCAACACCTCCGTCAACCCGGCGCGCTCGACCGGCGTGGCACTCTTCGCCGGCGGCTGGGCCATCCAGCAGCTGTGGCTGTTTTGGGCAGCCCCAATTGTGGGCGCCACCATCGGCGCGGTGATTCACAAGTCGCTGCTCTCGGACGACTGAACGAAAGCGGGGCGGCTCCTGCGAGCCGCCCCAGTTTTTACGCTTTGTGAGAAAAATAACCGAAGTGAGTTGACAGGCCGGTTGCGAGACCACAACCTCGGCTTCCACTTAACTGCAGAGGTGAAACCAATGCGACTGAGTTTCGGTTTTACTTTAGCGGCCTCGCTTGTGGTCTTGGCGGCACCGGCTCTTGCTGGCCTGGCAGATGATCTGGCGCTGTGCCGCAAGTCGTGGGGGGCGGCGCAGACGGCGGCTTGCGGGCGGGTGATTGCGGCACCCGATGCCGATGATATGGCGAAGGCCGAAGCTTACGGCGCGCGCGCGCGCGTATCCTCTGCCGGGGAGGCCGCCAAGCAGGCCTTCAGCGATCTGGCCGAAAGCATCCGGCTGGCGCCATGGAACCCGGAGGCTTTCCGACTGCGCGCCATCCTGCACCAGCAGGCTGGCGACGCGGCGAAGGCGCTTGAAGATTATTCAGCCGCCATCGCCATCGCGCCCAAGAGTGACCACTACGCGGCCAGGGCGCGTATTTATAGCAAGCTTGGTGACGCAGGCAAAGCAATCGCCGATTTGACCGTGGCAATCACCCTTGAGCCCTCGGAGGTCAGACTGCTGCACGAGCGCGCCTTGATTTATCTGTCAAAGGGCGATACCGCCGCGGCCATCAGAGATTTCGACGCCATGTTGCAGGACACAGGCAGTGTTCCATACGCCAAGCAACAGCCGCTGGCAGGCCGCGCCAAGAGTTTTCTGGCGCTTGGCGATATGACGCGCGCCATTGCCGATGCGACGGCGGTGCTGGCGTTGAACCCGAAATCAAGTAGCGCCGCCCTGACGCGAGCCGAAGCCTATTTGAAGACCGGCGACAACATTCTGGCCCTTGCCGATGCGACAACGGCGATTGCCGGCAAAGTCCGTGACAGCGATCCTTACCGGCTGCGGGCTGAAGCGCGCTTCATGACTGGCGACGTTGCGGGCGCGCGGAGCGACATCGCCATGGCAGAGATGCTGGCGCCGGAAAGCACTGAAGTTGCGAAGCTGGTCAAGGCCGTTGCCGGCCAGGTCATGATGCTTGGCTTAGGTCCAGCCTTTGGCGATGCCGAGGAGGCCTATGTCATTTGCCTCAACTCCAGGAGTAACGACGAGACGATTGCGGCCTGTGCCCAAGTAATCGCCGACCGGGGGTTCGCCGATGCGCGCAAGGGCTATCCATACAATATTCTTGGGCATTTTTATTATGAGCGTTTTCTGTATGACCTCGCGGCGGAAAACTTCACGGCGGCCATAGCCACCGAACAGACGTCCGCGGCGAATTATTCGATGTTGGGTCTGACCTTCTCCAATCAAAAAAAATACCGCGAGTCGATTGCCGCATACGAAGAGGGGCTGAAATACTCGCCAGCCGATGCTGGTTTAATTTCGGGCCAGGCAAGCGTTCAGGAAAAGAGCGGCGACTGCGCGGCGGCCTTGGTGAACTTCGCCAAGTCCCTTCGCTTGAAGCCCAACCGCCACCAGTATCGGGGTACTGCACGCTGCCTCGAAAGCCAGGGCAGCTACGCGGCAGCAGCCGCCGCCTATGGCGAAGCGCTCAAACTGGAAGACAAGCCGAAAGACAAGAAGTTTCTCCTCAAATTGCGCGCCGGAG
>JANOTU010000087.1:0-1887 GCA_031416515.1 Hyphomicrobiales bacterium | reverse complement strand
ATAAGCGCCGGAGGGCTCCGCCAATGTCGCCGCGCTTCCACGACAGCAGCGGACCGATGGGCACCAGCAACAGCAGCGGCAGGATGATCGGGCCGAAGGTGAGATTGAAGTAGGGTGGGCCAACCGAGATTTTTTCCGCTGTCACCGACTCCAGCGCCAGCGGATAAAGCGTGCCGATGAAAACCGAGAGCGCGGCAGTGCACAGCAGGAGATTGTTGAGCACCAGCCCTCCCTCGCGGCTGACAGGCGCGAACAACCCACCCGCTTTCAAGGTTGGCGCCCGCCAGGCAAAAAGCGCCAGCGCGCCGCCGATGAACACACTCAATATGCCGAGAATGAAGACGCCGCGCTCAGGGTCAACCGCGAAGGCATGAACTGAAGTGAGAACCCCGGAGCGCACCAGGAAGGTGCCAACCAGCGACAGCGAGAAGGCGATGATCGAGAGCAGCACCGTCCAGATTTTCAGGGCGTTGCGCTTTTCCACGACGATGGCCGAATGCAGCAGCGCAGTCGCCACCAGCCACGGCATGAAGCTGGCGTTTTCCACCGGGTCCCAGAACCACCAGCCGCCCCAGCCCAGTTCATAATAAGCCCACCAGGATCCCATGGCGATGCCGATGGTGAGGAACATCCACGCGGCAAGCGTCCACGGCCGGACCCAGCGCGCCCAGGCGGCATCCACCTTGCCATCAATCAGCGCGGCAATGGCTAAGGCGAAGGCGATGGAAAGGCCGACATAGCCTGCGTAGAGAAATGGCGGATGGAAGGCGAGAGCCGGGTCTTGCAACACCGGGTTAAGGCCATTGCCCTCAATCGGCACCGGGCTCAGCCGGTTGAAGGGATTGGAGGTGAGCACGGTGAAGAGCAGGAAGGCGAGACCAATGGAGCCCTGTATGGCCAGCACCCTTGATTTGAGTTCGAGCGGCAGATTGTCGCCAAACACCGCAACGGCTGCGCCAAAGACGCCGAGGATCAAAACCCATAACACCATCGAGCCTTCATGATTGCCCCACACGCCGGAGATTTTATAAAGCAGCGGCTTGGCGGAATGCGAATTCTGGAACACGTTCGCCACCGAGAAATCCGACATGATGTAAGCCTGCATCAGCGCCAGAAAGGCGGTGAGGATGAGCATCACCTGCAGCAGCGCCGCAGGCGCCGCCGTGCGCATCAACCCCACATCGCCGCGCTGCGCGCCGATCAGCGGCACGACAAACTGGAACAGCGCCACGCCCAGCGCCAGAATGAGGGCAAAATGTCCAATTTCGGCGATCATTTTGACGGCTCCTTCCAGACACCCTTTTCTTTCAGCCGGTCGGCAACTTCCTTCGGCATGTAATTCTCATCATGCTTGGCCATCACATTGTCGGCGACAAAAACGCCGCCCGCATCCAGCCTGCCTTCCGCCACAACACCCTGCCCCTCGCGGAAAAGATCGGGGAGTTGGCCGGTGTAGCTCACGGCGAGCGTCTTGATCGTGTCAGTAACCACAAAATGCACCGTGGTGCCAGTGTCGCGCTGCACGCTGCCCGTCTCCACCAGCCCGCCAATGCGCAGGCGCTGGCCGGGCGCCACATTTTTTTCGGTGATTTCGCTGGGGGTGTAGAAAAATGTGATGGTGTCGCGAAGCGCATAGGCCACCAAGCCGACAGCCACGCCCAGAACGCCAAGCCCTGCGAGGATGACCGAAAGGCGTTTTTGCTTGCGGGTCATGACTCAATCCTCATCCTGAGGTGCGAGCGCCGTCGCGAGCCTCGAAGGACCGCTGCCCGAATGATCGACCGGTCCTTCGAGGCTCGCAAGGGCTCGCACCTCAGGATGAGGATTGAGTCATGACCCGCAAGCAAAAACGCCTTTCGGTCATCCTCGCAGGGCTTGGCGTTCTGG
>JANOTU010000086.1:0-6282 GCA_031416515.1 Hyphomicrobiales bacterium | reverse complement strand
CGCTGAAACCTCAAAGCCCCTTCCCATGTTCCTGCCGCATCTGGAAGGTGAACGGGCACCTCTGTGGGACATCAATTCACGCGCATCGCTGTCGGGCCTCTCGTCTGGCATGGGTCCCGCAGAAGTGGCCCGCGCCACGCTTGAAGGGGTGGGCTATTCGGCGAAATTGGTCATCGAAAGCCTTGAGGCCTCCGCATGCATCAGCCCTGTGGAATTCAATCACTCTGGTGGAGGCGCTGCCTCAGACATCTGGTGCCAAATTCGCGCCGACATTCTGGGCCGCCCCATCAGGCGCATGAAAACACTTGAGGCAGGTGTTGTGGGCGCCGCCTTGTTGGCGGGCACGGGGATCGGCGCATTTCGCTCGCTGCAGGCGGCGACTAAGAGTTTCGTTGTCGTGGACCGGGTGTTTGAGCCTGATAAAGCGCAACAGGAACGGCATGGCCACGGGTTTGAGAAATACAAAATGCTTTACCGGCAACTGGCGCCGTGGAATTCTGGCCAGAGGGATCATGGCCATCATGGTGTAGAGCAGAGTTAACGCAATTCAGCGCATTGCGTTTTGGCGATTCCATGCCAACGGGCAGATAAAATCCCCCTTCATGGTCCTCCCCCTATCTTTTGCTTTTCTACCAGACTGATGGAAAGGAACCTCATCCGCCCTTCGGGCACCTTCTCCACTTCGTGGAGAAGGGACAATGATCGCAACCCGTCCCCTCTCCACGAAGTGGAGAGGGTGGCGCGGAACGCGCCGGGTGAGGTCCCTTTGGCGCAGCGAGCAACCCGGGCCCCCAGGCTTCGCCTTTGCCTTAAACACTGACAGTCGACTGGCGCAAAAAGTACACGCTATGCAACACCCCTAACTCAGCAGGCTGCCACCATCCACATCGACAATTGTGCCGGTCACAAAGTCATTCCTGATGACGAACATGACGGCTTCAGCAACTTCGTCGGCGGTTCCGGCGCGGGGTATCAGATTGCCGCGCGACATGGTTTTGAAGTCTTCAACGCGCTTGGCCGCGTCTGCCTGAGCAAACATGGGCGTATCAATGAGGCCGGGAGAAACCACGTTGATGCGGATGCGTGGCGCTATTTCTTTTGCCACAGTCCGCATGAACGCTTCAACGGCGCCACCAACAGCGGAAAGCGCGCTGAGTTCTTTTGGAAACCCCCGCGCTGGCGATCCGGACAGAAGCGTGATGGACCCGCCATCAGTCACGTGCCGCGCGCCAAACCGGACGACATTCGCATAGCCCCACAGCTTGTCAAACGAGCCTTTGAAACCGTCCATGTCCATATCGACAAATGGCCCAATGGCGCGCTTGCCGCCGGTTGCGGCGCTGACCAGAATGTCAATCGGCCCGGTTTCGTTCAGCAGCGCTTCCACGGCGGCGGCATCGCGGACATCGCAAGACTTTGCTGCAACGCCCGAAGGCAAAGGTCCGGACTTCGATGGATCACGGCTGACCGCAACCACCGATGCCCCGCCTTGCGCCAACATCTTCATGGTCGCCAGCCCAATTCCCGAAGTGCCGCCAAAGACGACAGCCTTCTTTCCTTCGATGTTCATGGCGGTGTCTGCCTTTCTCAATGCCTGGTGTCCCCCGGAGGAATTCCAGCCTGGATATTCCCGGTATAGTGGCGATGATGGTGCCACGTCCTTGCCCGGAAGGAAACAACCGCTTCAAAGCCAGCGCGCGGGTCCAGGGATCACGGCGCTGTGAGCCCATTCGGAGCGGCGACGTCTCGCCGCCGCCGCGCACGGGACGCGCGCGCTCCAAAAATATTTGAAAATAGTCCTTGACAAGGAACTTGTCGTTCGTTATACGTTCCCCATTCTCCCAGAAGGGGTTTCGTTCGCGACGGTGACCGGGATGGGAGGATTGCGGCTCTTGCCGCCATGTGTATCGTGCGCATGGCGCCTTGCGACTTCCGGGAGTTCAGGGGTGTAATGCTCCGGAGTTCTGGGATTCGGGATACGGAAGCGGGGGCGAACCACCAGCCCGCACGTTCCCCCGGAAGAATGAAAAGAGGCCGTAGCGTGGGTGGCAGCTGAGTAGCTCCAGCCAGCCGGGTGGCTCCCGGCAGTTAAAGCGAAAGGCCAAGCGCCCACGCATCCCTTCTTCTTCTCCGGTCCCCAATCGTCGGGACCACAGCACGGAAAGCTTTGCCTGAATCTGACATGTCGCGCGTTTCCCCGCACTCATTCAAAATCATCATTGACAGGCTGGCCCGTTCCATCCTTTACTCATCTGAACACTTGTCGTCAAAGAAAACAAAAGTTCAGGGATGGGAGAACAAGACGTGACGGGGGCATTGCCGCAAAAGCGCTGGTTGCCGCATTGGCTCACGTCTGAGCACCCCTTGCCCTGGCTGTTGCCAGCCTCGGCGCTGATGGTTGTGTTTGGCGTTTATCCGCTGCTTTATGCGGTGTGGCTGTCCTTGCAGAGAAAACACCCCGTCACCCGCAAGCTGCAATTTTCACCCGGCTACAATTGGAGCAAGATGTTCGCCGATGACCGGGTGTGGAACGCGCTGTTCAACACGCTGGTTTACACTGGCATTGCCCTTGTGGCGCAGCTTGTGCTGGGGATGCTGATAGCCCTTCTTCTGGATACCGACCGCAAGGGCTACGGCCTGATGCGCGCCATGATGACGCTGCCGCTGGTGGTGCCGCCCGCCGTGACTGCCATGATGTTCCTCCTGATGCTCAATGGCTCGTTTGGTGTGCTGAGCGCGGGGCTTTATGCCACGGGCATCCTGGCCGAAGACCACTCCATTTTAGCGCAGAGTTCCACCGCCATGGCTGGCGTGTTGCTGGCGGAAATCTGGCAATGGACGCCCTTCATGGTGCTGATCATGCTGGCGGGCTTGCGCTCGCTGCCCAAGGAGCCGTTTGAGGCGGCGGCCATTGACGGGGCAACGCCGGTGCAGGCGTTTTTCAAGCTCACCTTGCCGATGATGTCGAAAGTCATCGCCATTGCGGTGCTGATCCGCGGCATCGATCTGTTCCGCGCCTTTGACTATGTGAAGGTGATGACCGATTCAGGGCCGGGCACAGCGACCGAGACCATGACATCCTATGCGGGGCGGATTTATTTCGGCACGGCGGACTTTCCCTATGCCTCCACGATCGCGCTGATGACGCTGATTCTGGTGATTGTGGTGTCAACGGTGTTCATGCGGCTGTTCAGGGTGAAGCTGTGACAGTCGCGGCGTGTCATCCCTGCTTTTTTATCCTCTCCCCAATGGGCGGAGGTGCTTGATGGAGCTTTCCCGGCCATGGCGGATTGGGCGTGATTTTCTTGCGGTGTTTGTCACCGGCATTTTCATGTTTCCGATATTCTGGTGGGCGCTGACCTCAATCAAGCCCATGTATGCGATTTTCGACAAGGACCGCATCGTGTGGTTTGATTTCAAGCCCACCATTGTCAATTACGCGGTCACCATTTTGGGCCTTTCACGCTCGCAACTGGCGATTGACCAGGGCTTTGGCATGGGGATATCGGGCGATGGCGGTTATGACTCGCGCCAGACGATCCTCGACTCGGCCATCGTCGCGGTGGGATCGACCGTGCTGACCATGCTGGTGGCGGTGTTCGCGGCCTATGCCCTGTCGCGCATGGCGTTCAAGGGCAGGTCTTCTTATCTCAACTGGGTGCTGGGCCAGCGCTTCATGCCGCCCATCGCCATTCTCATTCCGCTGGTGACCATCTACAAAACCGCAGGCCTGCGCGATACCGACAATGTCTATATGGGCTATTTAGGCTTGGCGCTGATCTATGCGCTGATGAATTTGCCCATCGCGCTGCTGCTGATGAAATCCTTCTTTGATGACATTCCCAAGGATATCGATGAGGCCGCGATGATCGACGGCGCCACGCGCTGGCAGACTTTCACCAGAATTGTGCTGCCCATGGCCAAGGGCGGGGTTGCGGCTTCGGCTGTGCTGTGTTTCATTTTCGCCTGGACCGAATTTCTGCTATCGCTGTTTCTCACCACGGAAATTCGCACCGTCCCCGTCAAGATTCAGACTTTTGTGACTTCAACCGGCAGTGAGTGGGGATTCATCTCAGCGCTTGGCACGGCTGCCATTGTGCCGAGCTTCATCTTCATCCTGCTTGTTCAACGCCATCTGGTGCGCGGGCTTACCTTGGGATCTCTCAAGGAATGACCAGCGCGCGAGGAAGACTGCTCAAACCCAAGGGAGAACTACAATGAGCTTCAGAGACCACGACAAGAAGACCTTCATTGCCGATGCGGCGAATGCTTTCGCCCAGCGGCGCATAACCAAACGCGATTTCCTCAAGAAAATGTCGATGGCCGGGATTGGCTTCTCAGCCTTCGCCGCAGGCCTTCTCGGCAACACCCGCGCCTATCGCGGCAATCTCGGCCTGATCGGCACCGAGGCGCTGGCCCAGGACGCCAACGTGACACAGTGGCTCAAGGATGTGGGCTCCAAGTTCAAGGGCCAGAAGATCCGTTACACATCCGAATCCACACCGCCCACCAACGTGCTGGCGGAAATCAAGAAAGAGTTCACCGACCCAACCGGCATCGACGTTGAAATCGAAATCGTGCCATTGGAGCAGGTGCTCGCCAAGGCGACGCAGGATGTGCAAGGCCAGCTTGGCACCTATGACCTCTATTATCTCGACCAGTCGTGGGTTGCCACCTTCGCGCAAGACACCATCGATCCCATGCAGCTTTACAAGGACAAGCCTGACCTCGCCATGCCGGGCTTTGACTTTGAGGATTTCTCCAAGCCGCTGGTGGAAGGCCTGGCGCTATACGATGGCAAGTGGGTCGGCATTCCCTTCGACATTCCCATCATGATCACCATGTACCGGAAGGACATACTGGAGAAGCACGGCATCAAGCCGCCGACCACGGTGGAGGAATTCACTGCCGCTGTGCAACTCATCACCAAGGCCGAGAAGGCCAATGGCATCTACGGCACCGGCCTCCAGGCCAAGTCCGGGCACTATTCGCTGAACTGCGACTGGACCCAGATGATCTGGAACGAGGGCGGCTCGATCTTCACCAAGGACAAGAAGTTCTCCGGCAATGACGAAGCGGGCATCCGCGGATTGCAGCTCTATCAGGAGTGGCTGAAGAACGCGCCGGCAGAGTCGACCGCTTCCACCTGGGATGGCCAGTGGCAGATGATGCATTCGGGCCAGGTGGCGCTGATCAACAGCTGGAGCGAGTTCTTCCCTGGCATGGACGGCGCCGATTCCAAGGTGAAGGGCCTGTGGGAGCCAATGAAGCCGATCACCGGCAAGCCGCTGCGCGCGGTTGGCGATGCGGGCTTTGGCGAAATTCCCAACTATGCCCATCAGGGCGGCTCGATCCTGGGTCTTTCCAAATACTCCAAGAACCCGGACGCGGCCTGGCTGTTCATGCAGTGGGCCTGTTCCAAGGACATCATGACGCGCTGCACGCTGCTTGGCGGTTTTGCGCCCATGCGGCTTTCGTCCTTCGCCGACCCCCGTGTCAAGGCCAAGGCCGTTGTCGGCCCCGGCACCACGCGCCATCTCGAAGTGGTCAAGTGGACCATCGACAATGTCATGGCCTCCGAGCCCGACATGCCGCTGTGGGCTGGCTTCTCCAACAACGAAATCCCGGTGGAATTGGGCAAGCTGCTCACCGGCCAGGACTACGGCGGCGATGCCAAGAAGTGCATGGACACTGTCGCTTCGCTGATCGACAAGGCCGTGGCGGAAGCCGGGCTGTAATTTTTATCACGCGCTGTCATTCCCGGGCGAACCCCGGGGATGACAGAATATTTTTGATTTGAAACTTTATGCCCCATGATCTCGTCATCGGCATCGACTCCTCGACCACGGCGACCAAGGCCATTGCCTGGGACCGGGGTGGCAGGCCTGTGGCCGAAGGGCGGGCTTCGGTGGCGATGTCGGTGCCGCAGGCCGGGTGGTTTGAGCAGGATGCGGATGAGTGGTGGAACGCTGCCGTTCAAGCTTTAAAGGAGCTTGCGGGCAAGATCGACATGGGGTCTGTCGCCGCAATCGCCATTTCCAACCAGCGCGAGACCTTTGCGCAGTTTGACAAAGAGGGCCGCGCGCTTGGCCCCGGCACCACCTGGCTTGATTCCCGCGCCACCGCCGAAGTGGCGGAGCTTTCAAAGTCTATCGGCGGGGACCGCATACATCAAATTTCCGGCAAGCCGCCCGATGTGGTGCCCTGCCTTTATCGCTGCCGCTGGTTTCAAAAGCACAGGCCCGAGATGTGGGCCGCCATGCACATGACGGCGGAGGTGCA
>JANOTU010000085.1:0-4517 GCA_031416515.1 Hyphomicrobiales bacterium | reverse complement strand
GCTGTTCACGGCTTGCCGTCCTTGCGGCGCATGGAGGGAGGCCTCGCCGGGCTGTTGCGGATTGTTGTTGATCAACTGATTTCGCTGAAGGCTGGCGAGTCAATCTGGCGGCGGGTGGAGGCGGAATTGCATCCCTTTGATGCGGGGGTCATTTCGCGCCAGCGCGAGGCCAGTTTGCGGAAACTGGGGCTATCGGGTTCCAAGGCGCAATGTTTCAAGGCAGTAGCCGCCGCAGTGGCCGAGGGCCAACTCGATTTTGCGACATTGGCGGCGCTCTCTGATGCCGAGGTGATGGCAGCGCTCACCGCACTCAAAGGTATTGGGCCGTGGACGGCGGAGATCTATCTGCTCTCCGGCATGGGGCGGGCTGATGTCTTGCCCGCTGGCGATCTGGCCTTGCAGGTTGCAGCGCAGCATTTGTTTGGGCTGGCGCAGCGTCCCGATGCCCGTAGCCTCACCCGGCTGGCCGAGCCGTGGCGGCCTTGGCGGGCGGTGGCCGCGCGGATTCTGTGGAGCCATTACCGGGGGTTGAGGGGCATGACGCAATAACCCCCTTCACAGAACCGCCATACAATATATAGTAAGTGCCAGAGCTTAAACGACGAGGTGAGTGTGCAACACGCGCCAATTGCGGCGGAAGCCTGTCCGGCCCTGGTTCTCAACGCGGATTACCGCCCGTTGAGCTACTATCCCTTGTCGCTGTGGTCCTGGCAGGATGCGATCAAGGCGGTGTTCCTTGACCGGGTGAATATCGTTTCCGAATATGACCGCGTGGTGCGCAGCCCCAGCTTTGAATTTCGCCTGCCCAGCGTCGTGTCGCTGAAAACTTATGTGAAGCCCTCGCGCAATCCGGCTTTCACCAGGTTCAATGTGTTCCTGCGCGACCGCTTCACCTGCCAGTATTGCACCGACCACCGCGACCTCACCTTCGACCATTTGATCCCGCGTTCCAAGGGCGGGCACACCACATGGGAAAATGTGGTGACGGCGTGCTCGCCGTGCAATTTGCGCAAAGGCGGATATCTGTCGCATGAGATCAAGATGTTTCCGGCGCACAAGCCCATTCGCCCGACGGTGTCGCAGCTTCACACCAATGGTCGGCATTTCCCGCCCAATTACCTGCATCAAAGCTGGCAGGACTATCTTTACTGGGATACTGAACTCGATCCGTGATGGCGCGCCGTTTTCAGGGCGATATATGCCAGCGCCAGCGAGATCACCGCGTTCCAGCCCGCGAGTGACAGGCCGAAGATGCGGATGGCGGGTTGGTCGCACATCACCACGGGCTTGGAGAGATCGGGAAGGCCCAGGCTTATTCCGC
Source organism: Hyphomicrobiales bacterium (assembly GCA_031416515.1). GTDB lineage: Bacteria > Pseudomonadota > Alphaproteobacteria > Rhizobiales > Aestuariivirgaceae > Aestuariivirga. Next base: position 3,196 of record JANOTU010000085.1, on the reverse strand, counting down.
CATCGCCGGTGCAGGTCGTGGGACCGGCCCAGAATTTCCATTCAACGCCTGAATGATAAATGCCGAAGATCATGCTGGCGATCCAGATCAGCGCCAGAAGATAGAGCAATGGTTTTGACGGCGCGTATGTGGCGATGAGCAGCGCCAATGGAATGGCGGCGTAATAGGCCCAGCGCTGCTTGAGGCAGAGTTCGCACGGGAGGTAGCCGACATATTCAAAAATCCATGCGCCGATGATGGTGACAAGGCCCGTGGCGAAGATCAGATACGCGGCGCGTTGGGGGTTCAGCATGATGTCAGGGCTCCATGGCTGCTGAGATATTTAGCAATGAAATAGAGCGCTATCAGCGCGCACGCGGCAAGCGCCGCGAGGATGCCTAAGCGTTTTTCGATGAAGCCCTTGATCGGCTCGCCGTAGCGGCGAAGCGCCCAGCCAAGGGCGAAAAACCGGGCACCGCGCGCAATGATGCAGGAGAGCACAAAGAACATAAAGCTCACTTGCGCCACGCCTGCAAGAATGGTGACGATCTTGATGGGGGGCAGATGGGAGAGCCCGGATGTGACCAGCAGAATCATCAATGTATCTTCGCCAGCGCAGGCTTTGAGCTTCTCGAAGCTCTCCAGCTTGCCGTAAAATTCGAGGACCGGATGGGCCAGCGCCTCGTAAGCGAAGTATCCGAGAAAATAACCAGCAATGCCGCCGAGTGTTGAGGCAATTGTGGCAATCGCTGCATAACGATAGGCCTTGGCGGGCCGCGCCAGCGCCATGGGCAGAAACAGCACATCGGCTGGCACCAGGAATACCGAGCTTTCGATAAAGGCGATGACAGCCAGCCAGATTTCCGCCGTCTTGCGCGCGGCGAGCGACAGGGTCCAGTCATAAAGTTTGCGGAGCATGGGTGGTTTTAATCCTCTATTTGCCTCACCCTGAGGTGCGAGCGTCTTTGCGAGCCTCGAAGGGCCCTTCGAGGCTCGCGAAGGGGCTCGCACCTCAGGGTGAGGGTTACATTCTAATCCTCGGATGGGTTCACGGTGCGGAGTTTCTTGGTGGTCGAACGCTTGGCCTTGGTGTCAAGGCGGCGGGTTTTGGAGGCCTTGGTGGGACGTGTGGCAATGCGTCTTTTGGGGCGCACTGCGGCGCGGCGAAGCAAGCTCACCAGCTTGGCCATGGCCGCCTCGCGGTTCCTTTCCTGCGAGCGGTGTTCCTGGGCGAAGATCACCAGTATGCCGTCCAGCGTGAGTTGCCGACCCGCCAGTTTTTTCAGCCTTGCCTTGAGTTCTTCGGGTAAAAATGCGCTGGCCACATCATAGCGAAGCTCAACCGCGGTCGAGACCTTGTTGACATTCTGCCCGCCCGGCCCCGAGGCGCGCACAAAGCTTTCTCTGATGTCGCCGGGGTCGAGGCTGAGGGAATCGGTGATGCGGATCATCGCCGCCTTTTCGCCCTTTCCGGTTGACGGCGCAAGCGCCTGCCCTTATGTGCGGGCGGGCTGACAGGCCTCTGTGGCGGAATGGTAGACGCGGCAGACTCAAAATCTGCTTCTTGCAAGGGAGTGGGGGTTCGAGTCCCTCCAGAGGCACCAGGCTGCGCTGTCAAACAGCCAGAACCATGGTAGTAGATTGACATGACCAAGCTTCTTGATCACGCCATTGCGAAAATGCGGCAAATGCCGGACGGAGATCAGGACACTGCGGCGGTCGTCCTGCTGGTCATAAGCGATTTGGAGCTTGAGCCACTGGATGACCATGCGCGCGCAGCTATCCGCCGTGGGCTGGAACAGGCACGCCGGGGCGAGTCCGTGGCCGATGCGGAAATCGACGCGCTGTGGAAACAGCACGGACTATGAAGGTTCAGTATACGCTGGAAGCAAAAGACGATCTCAACAAAATTTTGGCTTGCATCCGGGAGCGGAACCCATCACGGGCCCGCAATGTCGGGCTTGGGTCCGGGATTTTCTGCAAGCTGGCCGCCTGGCAGAAGAACAAAATGCGCGTGTGCTGCGCGCGGGCCCTTATCCTTACCTGGTCTACTGGACCATTGAGGCTGATGAGGCCTGGATCGTCCACATTCGGCACGCGGCTAGCAGGCCTTGGAAGGGTGAGGCGGACAGCGGCGAGCACGGTTGACACCATGGATTTTGCGTCGTTAGCCTTCGCTCGGTCCGGTCGGCGCTGCCGCTAACTCAGGGGTGTAAACCAACATGACTTTTACCACGCCGAATAATTCCATGCCTTGCTGCCAACTGCCTTGCGTTCACACCCGCTTTGGCAGGTGAAATTGAATGCCGTGATCTCAAGAACCGGATTGTTGAGCAGAAGGATGAGACGACGGGTCGGCAGATTGACTGGTTTTTGTTTGAGGCCGCTGATCTTGATTGCCTTGAGATTGCAGGCGAGCTGATTGCGGCGGGGGCGAAGGCGGGGGCAGGCATCTTCATCGCTTTCACTGGGTGCTCCTGATGCGTGCGAGTTGGGTTCATTGATCAACCCAAGCGCCGCGTGTGAGAGAATGCTCACTTGGCCTTGCCGGTGTTAAGATGTAAGTAAATCAAGATGTCACGTCCTGTACCCGCATTCCTCCGTCCTCACCCTGAGGAGCGAGCTCTTGCGAGCCTCGAAGGGTCCGAGGCCTCGGAGCTACGGCTGTCCTTCGAGGCGTGGCTACGGGCTCGCGCCTCAGGATGAGGAATGAAATCTTGATGAAGTCAATTAGGTTGCTGCTGCTGGGGTTGTCGCTTGCCATATCCAGCACTTTCGCAGTTGCGAAAGGAACCGGGCTGGTTTTCGTCGCCAATGAAAAGAGCAGCACGATCACGGTTCTGGACCGCCAGCACAAGGTGGTGGAGACCTTTCAAACCTGCGGGCGACCAAGGGGGATGCATTTCACCGCCGATGCCCAGGGGTTCTTTGTGGCCTGCGGCGATGATGACACCATTGCGCTTTATGATCTGGCCACGCGCAAGCTCCTCAAGCGCTTCCGCGACATACCCGATCCTGAAACCTTCGATCTCCATCCCGATGGTCGGCATCTTTACGCCTCCAACGAGGACGATGCGCTGGTCAGTGTCGTTGATGTCGAGAGCGGAACCACGGTCGCCACCTACGAGACCGGAGAGGAGCCGGAAGGCATTTTGATCACACCCGATGGCAAGCTGGTTTTCGCCACCTCGGAAGCCGCCAATCTGGTGCATGTGAT
>JANOTU010000084.1:0-4436 GCA_031416515.1 Hyphomicrobiales bacterium | reverse complement strand
TCAACAGGCACTGAGTCGATTGGGCGTCGCCAGAGCGTACTGAGCGAAAGCTGGACCCCAGCTTGTCCCTGGGGTGACGGAACTGGGGTTTAAGTTTCCGCCAACTTGAGGCACTTATTTCCTGACAGCCCCTCAGGTTCCGCAGCGCGGGCAGGCTTTTGGGTGGCAGGCGCGGCACCAGGGTTTGGCGCATGCGGGGCAGGGGGCTTGGCCGGCGGGCTCAGTCAGATGCAGATGCTCGTCGCAGGCCAGGCGGGTGCGGTCGAGGCCTGGGCCCCAATCGGCGGGCAGCGGCTCCATGAAGCGGACGGCGGGATGCCAGTCGAGGTGGATGAGCCTCTCGCCCTTGCGGCGTTTGACCAGAAGGCTCAGGCGCTGCACCGGCACAAAAACTTCCAGGCCCTGCGCCCATTCGACCTTGACGCTCAAAGCATAGTTGTGGCGCAAGTCATCGAGCTTGGCGGCGTATTCGTGTTTTGCCGCGGCGATGCGCATCTGCTCGCGCTTGCGCTGCTCCGCGGCCTTTTCGCCCGTGGCGGCTGCGAGCTTCTTCTGCGCCAGCAGTTGCATGTCATTGTAATAGTCGTGGATGCGGTCGCGGTCGCGTTCGAGGCGGCGGCGCAGGGTGCGCAGGAACGGCTCCATTTCGAGGCGCAACTGATGGTTGACCAGGGGTGTGGCGCGGGCCTCCAGCATGGCAGCGCTCCAGGCTGGCCCTGCGGCCTCGCGGGTTTCGGCTTCCGGGGCCTGCCACTCCGTTTCCGCCAGCAGCGCCTGCAATCTGGCCATGATCGAGGTCACCCCAGCGCCGGTACCCTGATTGAAGCCGAGCCAGAACATGCCTTCGCGCTTTTCATCGGAAACGGCGCTATAGCGGAAGGCCAGCAGCAAAAGCCGCGTCCAGGCCGGCTGGATATCCTGCAGGCGCCAGATGGCATTGGGAAGATCGATGGCATGGGCGATCTGGCGTTCAGCGTCGCCCAAGCGCAGGTTAAGCCCCGGCAACGTCGCCTGGCGCTCGGCCCAGGCGCCACGGGCCCCCAGAAGTGCTCCGAATTTGGCCAGCCAGTCGCCTTCAAAACCTACCGCCACTGCGCCCGGCGGCAGCTCCGGCCCAAAACCCAGCCGTGCCAGTTCCGGCCAGCCCATGCTTTGGCGCAGCGCCCCCGGGGCCAGCACTTCCAGCCCGTCAGGCTCCACGGCCTCAACGGCCGCCCCTTCCAGTTCGAGCACATCAGACACAAAATCGCGCAAGGCTGCCATGATCTATCCTGTCTCGAAATCCTGGCCAAACAGCGCCTCATCAAGCACCTTGGCGCCTTCATGCTGGGCCCTCGCCTCATCCAGCTGGCGGCCCAGGCTGGCAAAGGCCTCGGCCCGGCCGGCTTCGGTCGCTTCCAGCCAAGCGCCCAGCACCAGATCGGGGAAGTCGCGGTCTTCCTCGAGGCCGCCCAGTATGGCCCCAACCTCGCCGATCACCAGCTCGAACATCGAGATCTTTTCCTCAAGCAGGCCGAGCAGCTGCTCTTCCAGCGTGCCCCGGGTGACGAGGTTGAAGACGAACACTTCGCGGTTCTGGCCAATGCGGTCAATGCGGCCGATGCGCTGTTCGATCGCCATGGGGTTCCACGGCACGTCGAAATTGATCACGGTGTTGCAGAATTGCATGTTGCGGCCCTCGCCACCCGATTCCGTGCACAGCAGCACCGGCGCGCGGTCGCGGAAATCGGCGATGCTGGCGTCCTTCTCCGGCCCGCTCAGGCTGCCGTCAAAGCGGGCATATGGCAGGCGCGCCTGCTCCAGAAGCTCGCTCAAACGCGCCAGGGTTTCGCGCGAATGCACGAAAACCAGTTTCTTCTCATCCGGGTTGCGGCGCAGAAGTTCGAGCAGCGCCAGCTCCTTGCCGCCGGCCTTGACGGTGGACCAGCGCTGCGCCAGCGCCTGCCAGCCAGCATCTTCAGGGCGGCGCGCGGCAAAGCGCGCCACTGAGGCCGCCGCCGCCGCAGGCGAGGACCCGGCCGCCACAAGCAGATGATGCAGGGCAAGGCGGTTGCGCCCGGCGCCAGTTTCGCCAGCCAGCCGCCGCGCGGCGCTCACCAGTTCGCCGTAAGCCTCGGCTTCGCCGGGTGCGGCATCAATCTTCATGGTCACGGCATGGCGGCGCGGCAGTTTCAGGGCGGCGACGGCGCGGGTGTTGCGGATCATGGCGCCGCGCATCAACTCGCGCAGGCGCGCCGGGTTGGCGGGCAGGCGCGGCTTGCCGGGGGTCATGTAGGTGGCGCGGAATTCCTGCAGTGTGCTGAAAATACCGGGCTTCAGCAGGGTCACGAGATTGTAGAGCTCGATCAGGTCATTCTGCACCGGTGTGGCTGAGAGCAGCAGCAGGAAGCGCTTGTTGAGGCCGTCGACCAGCTTCCAGCTCTGGCTGCCGCGGTCGCGCAGGTGATGCGCTTCATCGACGATCACCAGATCAAAGGCGAGGCCACTGAGGCGCTCCGCATGCTCGCGCCGCCGCGCCGTCGCAATCGAGGCGATGATGCGCTTCTGGGCCCAGAAGGCGTCGGGGTCGTCGCGCAGCAGGCCATCATGGCTGGTGGCGAAGGCCAAGCCGAATTTGGTCTCCAGCTCTTCGCGCCACTGGCCCACCAGCGAGGCCGGCGCCAGCACCAGCACGCGTTCGGCCATGCCGCGCATGGCGTACTCTTTAAGCACCATGCCGGCCTCAATGGTTTTGCCCAGTCCCACCTCGTCAGCCAGCAGCACCCGGCCGCGGAACTGCTTCAGCACCTTGCGCACGGTCTCGATCTGATGCCAGAAGGGAACCACGCCAATAAGCTGCGGCAGGCACAGCAGCTCATCAAAGCCCTGCGCCAGGCCCAGATGGATGAAGCGCTGGCGCAAAGTCCACCACTCGCCCTCGCCCTCAGGCGCCGCCGCCACCGCCCGCAGCAAGGGGGCCATGTCGATGTCGGCGGCGAAGGCAATGGCGATGTCGACCACCGGCAGCGGCTGCAGCGCTGCGGGAGCGGGTGAGGGTGCTGCGACTGGCGCCGCCGGCTTTGCCGCCGGGGTTTTTGCCTTGGGTTTTTTGACCGCGACCGGGCGCTGCGACGGCGCTTTGGCCTGACGCCCCATGATCGTGTCAATGGCGTTTGCCAGCCAGGCGGCGCGGGCGCGGCCACCGACGAAGTTCTCAAAGGCATCGCGCCACTGGGTCAGCCCGCGTTGCCGCAGCAACACCCGCGCCTGTAGCGGCAGGCCCGCCTGGTTCAGCGCCAGCGCCCGGACCAAATCGTCACAGGGCTGCGGCTTGAAGCGCTTGCAGAACTGATCAAGATGCAGCAGCGCCTTGACCGGTCGCTCATCCAGAACCGCCGCCGCCGCCGCCAGGCGCTGAATGACCGGATCATGGGGGAAGGCCGCAATCGCCGGCTTGGCCAGGGCATAAAACCCGGAACGTCGCTCGGAATCACTGAAAGCCTGGTTGATCTGCTGCGCCCAAGCCTCCGCCTGCGGCGCATGGGCATGGGAAGCTTGAAATTTCAGGTCAGCCATTGAAAAACCGGGGGTCCATATAACCTCTGGCCAGCAGTCTAGCCTTTTTCCAACATGATTCTCAGACTTGTGCACAGATTGTTTCCGCCTGGCTGTCCATTGCCCGTTTCTTCGCTCCTTCCCCTGCGGGGTGTCACACATTTTTTGCGGGCGTGACTTGCCCTCTTCTCTTCTCCCTTGGGAGAAGAAGGGGCCCGTCGCCCTTTCTTGGCGTGGGGAAGATGAGGGGATGCCGCGCCCGATTATACTCATCCACGCCACAGGCTATGATTTGGGTGCCGCACAACAATTATTGGCAGAAGCAGCAAAAACCCGGGCAAGAAAGGCAGGAAATTTCAACACAAAGTCACAAAGCCCACGAAGAAGGCAAAAAGAATCAGGGAGCCCCCCTGCGCCGCCGGTGCGGCAGTTATGCTTTGTGTTTCTTTGTGGCCTTGGTGCCTTTGTGTTGAATTCTTCCTTTCTTCGGAGCAATGAACCGGTTTGAACAGAGGGGACACTACCCTTTGTTGCAAATCATGGTCTGTGGCGTCGCTGAGTATAACTGGCTCCGGTGTGCCCTCACCCTCCCATTGCAAGGGCAATGGGTCCCTCCCTCTCCCAAATGAGAGGGAAAAAGGAAACACGCCAGTTTGCATGCTGGTTGCGAGGGGTCTGGGAATTCATGGGCATTCACGCGCCGGAGCCATGCCTGAATCTCCAACCTCAGTTGAATCGCCGGTCAAGCCAGTCCCTGGCGCGGAAGTATCGCCCCAGCACCGGCAGGAACCAGGTGTTGCCGGTGTAGAGCGGGTGATCAGGAAACTCTGGCTGGTCGAAGGCGCACACTTGATTGACGCCGCCGACGATTTTACGCGCCGTCTGGTGGCCGAGCCAGGACA
>JANOTU010000083.1:0-5409 GCA_031416515.1 Hyphomicrobiales bacterium | reverse complement strand
TCGGGCGCAGCAATATTCACATTTTTTTCCTCCCCCCGTGGGGGGGGTGGTTTCATGCGCAGCATGAGGGTGGGGGGCCTTGACGCAAACTCTATCCCTTCTGGCAAGGCCCCCCTCCGGCGCTTCGCGCCACCTCCCCCGCAACGGGGGGAGGAAAACAATGTGAATATGGCTGCGCCCGATGTCATGGCGCGGGGAATAGCAGGCTGGCGTCGCCATAGGAATAGAACCGATAGTCATGGGCAATGGCATGGGCATAAGCCTGTTTCATGCGCTCCAGGCCTGCAAAGGCCGAGACCAGCATGAAGAGCGTGGATTTCGGCAGATGGAAATTGGTGATCAACAGGTCCACTGCTTTGAATTGGTAGCCGGGCGTGATGAATATCTCCGTGGTGCCCGAGAAGGGTTCAAGACCTGAACTCTCCAAGAGCCGGAGCGAGGTGGTTCCCACCGCCACAATTCGCCCGCCCAGGGCACGGGCCGCTTTCAACCGGGAGATGGTGTCGGCATTAATGCTGCCCCATTCGGCGTGCATCTTGTGATCCGCCGTTTCCGCAGCCTTGACCGGCAGAAAGGTACCGGCACCCACATGAAGAGTAACAGTTTCAATTGTTATTCCAATGTCTTGAAGTGATGTAATAACGTTATCTGTGAAGTGAAGACCCGCCGTGGGCGCGGCCACAGCACCTTCTTTCTCCGCAAACATGGTCTGGTAGTCGCGCAAGTCCTGGGCGTCAGTTGGGCGCTTTCCTGCAATGTAAGGTGGCAGCGGCATCTCGCCCACCAAGGCAATGGCTTCGTCGAGCGCCGGGCCGGAGAGATCAAATGCCAGGGTAATTTCGCCGCCCTCGCCCTTGTCCTCAACCGTCGCATCAAGCGTGCCAGTGAGGCAAACGCGCCCTTCCACGCCAAAGCGGATCCGGTCGCCCGGCTGAAGTTTCTTCGCAGGCTTGGCAAACGCTTTCCACCGCGAGCCATCGAGGCGCATATGCAAGAGCGCTTCAATCCTGGGTGTTGTCCCCATCCGCCCGACACGGTGGCCGCTAAGGGCAGCGGGTATCACCTTGGTATCGTTGAACACCAAAACATCGCCCTTGCGCAATAGCGACGATAAATCAAGGATACCCCGATCCATCAACCTGTCCGGCCGGACTACCAGCAATTTGGCGGAATCACGCGGGGAAGCAGGCCGCAGCGCAATCCGCTCCGGCGGCAGTTCAAAATCAAAATCAGAGACCCGCATTCATTGAATATCAAATACCGAAACCAAGGCTGACGCCAACCCCATGATATTCTGTGAGCTAACATCCAACTCAAACTGCTTTTGATCCTTGTCCATCAGGCCAAATATTCTCGTTCCGGCCTGTCCATCGCTTTGCCTATGTTCAAATGGGTCGCGTCCATCAATCAGCTTGCCCTTAAACACTACCATTGCCCGTTCATCTTGATGCGCTAAGCTGTTGCGGGCCTCTGTAAGGCGCGGAAACCACTTATCAAACGCTCTTTCGATAGAGTCGGCGGATACTGTCTCGAAGCTCTGAACCACAATGTCCATTGTCATCAAACTACGCGCGCTCGCCAAACAGAAAACTGCATTAGGGCCAAAAGCATGATGCACAGAGATCAATTTCAAAACTGGATACCGATCATCTCGATACTCTTGAACATATTTGAAAAGCAATTCAGCCGCTCGTGAGGCATGGAATGCGCTTATCAAATAGTGATTCAAGGCATCATTGTAGAAAAAATACTTTGTTGGATCGAAGGACTGCGACTTCTTCGCCAGATGATGCAGGAGAGGTCTCAGAGTTGCCCGAAAATCCTCGTCCCTGGTGTAAGCCTCATGAATGGCGTGTCCAATCAGCCGGGCACACCTTTCCTCATTGTCTATATTCGACAATATATCTTCGAGTTCTAGCGGTTCGTCATCCACACTACTTCGCGTTCGCCGCCATCTGCACTTTCACGATCTTGTCCGGATTTTTCACCGGCTCGCCGCGTTTGAGCGCGTCGACCAAATCCATGCCTTCTGTGACCTTGCCGGGCATGCGGAATTCCTTGGGCAGGCGCACGGCTTGGCTGCGTCCGTGCATAAATAGTTTGGCGTGGGTTTTGGCTGGCATGGTTGAGGCTTCCAATGGTATCTATCAATGATATAAACCGCGCCATAGCGTGATTCAAGACGGCTTCATTCCGTGCTGTCGCAAACGCCACAGCAGCATGTCGAAGCGGTCCTGGCCGAAGAACGGTTCGCCCGCAAATACCATGCTGGGCACGCCCCAATGGCCAGCGGCGCGCAGCGCTTGATCATTTTCAGCGAGCTTGGCCTCGTGCAGGTCGCTGTCGTCGAGATCGGAGAAGTTCAGGCCGGCGCGGGCTGCGGCGTCGGCGAGATGGGTGCCCTGGTCCCAGCCGGTGACGGTTCCGCCCCAAAGCATTTTGGCCACCTCCCAGGCGAATTCGAGGCCGCGCCCGCGTCCGGTGGCGGCGATGCCCAGCCGCCCGAGGCGGCGGGCCAGCGGCTGCTCGGCGGCAATGGCGAGTGTTGCCGGGTCTTGAGTGACGACATCGGGAATGGGCCTGTGGAAGGGCAAGTTGTGGAACGCGGCGGCGCGGGCTGAGTCCTTCATGAAATAGGGCCGCGCCAAAGGGTCCATTCGGGCGAAGTAAGCCGGATTGCGGATGGCGGCGGGGTGGACCACGCGGAAGTCGATTTCCACATTGTGCTTGGCGCGCAGCTCAAGGATGCGCGGCAGCAGGATATAGGAATAGGGGCTGCGGAAAGACCAGAAGAGCGAGACTGTCAGCATCACGTCACCTCAAAGAATCCAATGCGGCCTGCAAGATCCAGGCCGCCGCCAGCTTGTCGATCACGTCACCTCGTTTGGCCCGCGAGGTGTCGGCCTGGATCAGCATGCGCTCGACGGCGGCGGTGGAAAGACGCTCATCCCAGAAGGCGATGGGGATGGGGATGAGTTTGGATAGGTTTCGGGCGAAGGTGCGGGTGGATTGGGCGCGGGGGCCTTCGCTGCCGTCCATGTTGATGGGCAGGCCAAGAACAATGAGGCCGATGTTTTCACGCGCGGCGATGTGGAGGAGCCGCGCGGCATCGGCCATGAATTTTGTGCGGGTGATTGTCACAACGGGTGTCGCAATTTGGCGGGTGCGGTCGCTGGTAGCGACGCCGATGGTTTTGGAGCCCAGATCAAGCCCCATGAGGCGGGCATCAGGGGCCACGGTTTCGAGAACGCTTTTGACAGTTGCATCGGCAAGGGACATGCTATCTCACTAGCCCATTGGCGACATCAAAGGGAGGCTTTCTTGAAAATCACCTATCTCGGCCATTCGGCGTTTCGGATTGTCATTGGCAAATCTGTGCTGCTGGTCGATCCATTCATCAATGGCAATCCTGCGGCCAGGACCACTGTGGCGGAAGCTTCGGCGGACTGCACCCATGTGCTGCTCACCCATGGCCATGATGACCATATCGGCGATAGTCTTGAAATCTTGAAAGCCACCGGCGCTGTGCTGGTTTCCAATTTCGAGATATGCAACTATCTCGCATCCAAGGGGGCCGCAAATTACAGTCCGGGCAATCATGGCGGCCGCATCGGCTTTGAGGATTTCGATGTGATTTTCACCAATGCCTGGCATTCATCGTCAAAGATCGTTGACGGTATTCCGATTTATCTGGGCAATCCATCGGGCTTTATCATTGATCCCAAAGTTGGCAAGACACTTTACATTGCCGGCGACACCGGGCTTTCGATGGATATGAAACTCATCCATGATATTTACAGCCCCTCGATCGGTATCCTTCCCATCGGCGACCGCTTTACCATGGGGCCGGAGCAGGCGGCCTATGCCTGCAAGCATTTCTTTGAGTTTGAGACTGTCATTCCCTGCCACTATAATTCCTTCAAGGGCTATGTGATCGATACGGCGGAGCCGTTCCTTGAAGCCATGGGGGCAGAGGCCATTCATGTGCAGGTTCTGGCAGCGGGGGAGAGTTTCGTTGACCAAGCCTAGAGGCCCCATCGTTGACCCATTGCCGGTCGGCAATGCGCCGGATTTGCGTCCCTTGCATGGGCGCTGGATATGGTTGGAGCATGTGTCGGCGGCCAGACACGGCGCGGATCTCTTTGCAGCGATGGCTGGCGATGATGGGCTTTGGACCTATATGGGTTACGGCCCATGGCAGACGTTCGAGGCTTTTGAAGAGTGGCTGAAGGGCAGGGAGGCATCACGCGATCCGTGGTTCCATGCCTTCATCCGCCGCGATACAGGCAAGGCTGTCGGCATGGGATCGTTCATGCGCTGCGACGCGCCCAATGGTGTGATCGAGATTGGCCATATCTGGATGTCGCCCGCCTTGCAGAAAACCCGTGAGGCCACGGAAGCCATTTACCTGATGATCCGCCATTGCTTTGATGATCTTGGCGTGCGCCGCCTTGAATGGAAATGTGACGCGCTCAATGCCGCCTCGCGCCGCGCGGGCGAGCGGTTTGGGTTTATGTTTGAGGGCATTTTCCGCCAGCACATGATTGTCAAGGGCAGGAACCGCGACACTGCCTGGTTCGCCATGCTCGACAAGGACTGGCACCGGGTGCGGGATGGTTTTGAGGCCTGGTTGAACCCTGATAATTTTGAGGCCCAGGGCGGGCAGAAAGCCAAGTTGCGGCTCAGGTGAACGGGTGCTATCCAACGCGCGCAATTGAGGATTCATGCAATGTCGGTCGATCAGGCAACCGTCAAACGGGTGGCGCGTTTGGCGCGTATCAAAGTGAAAGACGAGGACGTGCCGCGCCTTGCGGGCGAGTTGAACACCATTCTCGGCTGGATCGAGCAACTGAACGAGGTCGATGTGGCGAATGTCGAGCCCATGACCTCCGTCGTCACCATGAAAATGAAAATGCGCAAAGACGAGGTGACCGACGGCCACTACCCTGCCGACATCGTGCTGAACGCCGCCCACGACGACAATTTCTTCATGGTGCCGAAGGTGGTGGAATAACTTGGCAGCGCCTGTTCCCTTCACCCGCCGACCTGTGCTCGTCGACCTCTCTCGAGGGAGAGGTATTCCCCTCTCCCTCGGGAGAGGGAGGGGCCCGCGCCTCTTCGCGCGGGAGGGTGAGGGGGCACCGGCGCTTACAATTCTGACACCTGTGTCCCCTCATCTTCCCGTCGCAAGAAAGAGCGACGGGCCCCTTCTTCTCCCAAGGGAGAAGAAAAGAAGGCAAGTCGCGCCAGCACAAGATGTGTGACTCCCTTAGCCCCGCAAGGGGGGAAGGGAGGGAAGAGTTACGTTTCCTGCGCATTGATATGACACTCCAGTAGCGCAGCCAGTCTGGCGAATGCTGCAACGGGCAGTTGCTCGGCGCGGAGTTCTGGGTTGATGCGCGCGCGCGC
>JANOTU010000082.1:0-3823 GCA_031416515.1 Hyphomicrobiales bacterium | reverse complement strand
CCAGCTTGCGGCGATGAGGAGGGTGGGCGCTGTGGCGCTTGAAGCGCCTTACACATCGACAGCCGATGTTGCTTTCCGGGCCTACTGGTGGCTGCCGGTGCGCCTCCTGATGAAAGACCAGTTCAGGTCCATCGATTTCATCAAGAGAGTGAAAGCGCCATTGCTGGTCATTCACGGCGAGGACGACACGCTCATTCCGCTTGAGCTTGGCGAGAAGCTGTTTGCTGCCGCGAACGAACCCAAGGAACTGGTGGCCATACCGGGCTTTGGCCATGATGTTCTGTTCGAGGAAGCGACATGGGCGCGCGAGGCCGCGTTTTTTGAGATGAACGCCAGGTGAATGAGTGGTTCAGTTCCGGTATGGCATGTCGGGTTTAAGGCAAGCCCCAAGATCAACAACAGCAAAAGGAGAGACCATCATGAACATCCGCCTTGCCGCCGCTTCGATCATTCTCAGCACTGTGGCCTTCACCGGCTCTGCGCTGGCTGAAAACCAGACATTCAACACTCCCAAAGTTGGCGCCCAGCGCCTTGATCTTTGTCTCAACTGGGGCTCTGGCTGCGGCAAGCCTGCGGCTGATGCCTGGTGTGCCAGCAAGGGCTATGTCAATTCCAGCGCCCATGATGTTGCCCATGACATTGGCGCTACCACGCCCACCCGCCTCATCACCACCGGCGCTGTGTGCGATCAGGATTATTGCGACGGCTTTGAGACTGTGACCTGCTTCAAGCCCTCGCCTGCGCCCGTGACCCAGAAGGTTTATGTGAAACCGAAGTTCCAGGGCGCCCGGCTTGATCTCTGCGTTGACTGGGGCCAGGGCTGCGGCGCACCGGCCGCGAAAAAATTCTGTGAATCAAAAGGCTGGAACATAGCGTCGAATTTCGTCATCGCCCACGACATCGGCGCTTACGCCCCAACCCGCCTCATCGGCACAGGAGCCGTCTGCGACCAGGATTTCTGCGACGGCTTCAAGACCATCACCTGCAAGAACTGATACCTCAATATCCCGGCGGGGGCGTGAAGCCCCCGTATTCTTTTTCCAGAAGTTCAGCGAAACGGATTGACGTGTAATCGCCATAGCCGCGGGTGATGATCTGCACGCCCGATGGCAGGCCTTGCGGGGTGAGGCCGAGTGGGGCCACGGTTGAGGGTAGATAGAAGTTGCAGGAATAACCGGCCCAGAATCGCTGGTCGATGGTGGAGACGCGGGCGTTATTGACGGTGATCAGGCGCTCATGGCGCTCGCCCACATGGTCGTGCGGGAAGGCGGCGGATGCGGCGGCGGGGCAAAGAAGCACGTCCCAATCCTCGAAGAATTCCTCCCATTGCAGCCGCATTTCGTGACGGCGTTCATTGGCCCTGAGCCAGTCGCGGTGCGAAAGCGCGAAGGCCCTGGTCATCATGGCGACGTACGACTTGTCAGTGACAGCAAGCGTTTTGGATTTGGCAACGCTTGCCTCGTATTCAGCATCAGACATGCGCCGCGTGGCGGTGGCGCGGAGCAGGGTGATGAAGTTCTCGTAAGCCTCGGCTTCGCTGAAATCCGGCTGGGTTTCGAAGGAAAGTTTCTTCACCCGCTTTTCTAGAAAATCGCCAAGGGCGATGATCTTGTCCTGCACCGGCTGATCAACATCGCTGACCGGGCTGGTGAGTTTCACAGCCACACGGAAATCTTTCAGGGTTCTTTGCGGCGCATCGGGCAACTGAATTTTCAGGGCGGGCGTCTCGCTGCCTGCGAGTATCTTCAGCATGGCGCGAAGATCCCGCGCCGAGCGGGCCAGCGGACCCGCCACGGTGATGTCGCTGACCACGGTTGAACCCGGCAGCATGTGGCCGCGGTAAGGCACCACGCCGTAAGTGGGCTTGTGGCCATAAACCCCGCAATAATGCGCGGGGTTTCTGATGGATGCGCCGATGTCGGAGCCAATTTCAATGGCGCTCATACCCGTGGCCAGCGCCACGGCAGACCCGCCCGATGAACCGCCGGGCGTGCGCGTCACATCCCACGGGTTGTTGGTGGTGCCATAAATCGCGTTGAAGCTTTGCCAGTCCGACAGCATCAGCGGCACATTGGTCTTGCCGTAAAGCACAGCGCCCGCATCGGTGAGGCGCTTCAGGGCCACCGCGTCGGACTTGGCGATGTTGTCGCGGTATTGGGGGTTCCCCCAGGTGGAGGGTGTGCCGGTCCAGTCGAAGGATTCCTTGGCCGTCATCGGAACCCCGTCAAACACGCTGAGCGGCGTTCCGGTTTTCAGGCGCTTGTCAGCGGCGGCCGCAGCTTTGCGGGCGCGGGCGATGTCGGTGAAGATGACGGCATTGAGTTTCGGGTTGTGTCTGGAATATTGCGCAAGGCAGAGATCAAGCAACTCGCGGGCGGAAATCCTGCGCAATCTGAGCAGGCGGGAAAGCTCTGTGGCGGAGCGGAATACCAAAGCTTGCCGTGTCATGCTCAACTCACGCCGTCCGGCAGCACTTCCTTGCGCCTGGCCATGTAGGCTTGAAGTTCATCATCGATGCCTTGGTCAAGGGCTGGGGCTTCATAGTCGCTCAGCATCTTCTTCCACTGGGCGTTGGCGCGCGCACTGGCGTCTTTCTCGCCGTCATCGCGCCATTGCTCATAGGAGTTGTTGTCGGTTACTGCCGAGCGCCAGAAGGCGTTCTCGAAATTGGCCTGGGTGTGGGCGCAGCCCAGGAAATGCGAGCCCGGCCCCACTTCGCGAATCGCATCAAGCGCCTGGCCGTTTTCGGAGAAATCAACGCCTTCAGCAAAGCGCTGGAACATGGTGAGCTGGTCGGCGTCGATGATGAGCTTTTCGTAAGAAGACACCAGCCCGCCCTCAAGCCAGCCAGCGGCATGGAGACAGAAATTGACGCCGCCCAGAAGTGTGGGCCACAACGTGTTCGCACTTTCATGCGCGGCCTGCGCATCGGGAAGCTTGGAGCCGCAGAGGCCGCCGCCGGAACGGAAAGGCACACCGAGGCGACGCGCCAGCTGGGCGGCGCCGAACAGCACATGCGCCGGTTCCGGTGTGCCGAAAGTCGGCGCGCCTGATTGCATCGAGATCGAGGACGCGAAGGTGCCGAACACCACGGGCGCACCGGGGCGGCAAAGCTGCGCAAAGGCCATGCCAACGGTGGCTTCCGCCAAAATCTGCGTGAGCGTGCCGACGGCGGTCACCGCAGACATGGCTCCAGACAAGATGAATGGCGAAATCACCGTGGCCTGATTGGCGCGGGCATAGACTTTCAGCGCGCCCACCATGGTGCCATCGAAAACCAGCGGTGAATTGGCGTTGATCAGATTGATCAGCACGCAATTCTGATCAACAAAATCAGCGCCGAACACGATCTTCGCCATGTTGACGGAATCAACCGCGCGTTCGGGCGCGGTCACCGATCCCATGAAGGGCTTGTCGGAGTATCTGATGTGCGAATAGACCATGTCGAGATGGCGCTTGGCCACCGGGATATCGACCGGCTCGCACACGGTGCCGCCGGAATGATGCAAGGAGGGCGACATGTAGGTGAGTTTTACGAAATTGCGGAAATCCTCAATCGTGGCATAGCGCCGCCCGCCTTCGAGATCGCGCACAAAAGGTGGGCCGTAGACGGGAGCGAAAACCGTGTTGTCGCCGCCGATCACCACATTCTGGGCGTGGTTGCGGGCGAACTGGGTGTACTCGCGGGGCGCGGTGTTAATCAGCCCACGGACCAATCCCCTGGGAAAGCGCACCCGGTCGCCCTTGACATCAGCGCCAGCGTCTTTCCACATCTGCAATGCTTCGGCGTCATCGCGGAAATCCACGCCGATTTCCTGGAGCA
>JANOTU010000081.1:0-3599 GCA_031416515.1 Hyphomicrobiales bacterium | reverse complement strand
ACGGCGTCCGCCACGCTGGCGGGGCGATGATATGCAAAGTTTTCCATGTTATTCAGCGGCCTTTCTCATGGGTTGCATGGCGTTCCACACCACTTGCGGGGATGCCGGCATGGCGATATCGCGGACACCAATGGCATCGGTTATGGCGTTGATGACGGCGGGCGGGGCGGCAATGGCTCCGGCCTCGCCGCAGCCCTTGATCCCCAATGGGTTGGAGGGGCACGGCGTACAGGTGAAGCCCAGCTTGAACGAAGGCAGATCATCAGCGCGCGGCATGCAGTAATCCATGTAGGAGCCGGTCAGCAACTGGCCGGATTCCGGGTCATAGACACAGCCTTCGATCAGCGCCTGACCGATGCCTTGGGCAATGCCGCCGTGCACCTGGCCTTCGACGATCATCGGATTGATGATGTTGCCGAAGTCATCCACAGCGGTGTAGTTGACGACTTCCGTCACCCCCGTATCGGTATCGATTTCCACTTCGCAGATGTGAACACCGGCGGGAAACACGAAGTTGGAAGGATCGTGGAAGGCGGTCTCTTTCAGGCCAATCTCGATCTCGGCGGAGTTGAACTTGTGGCCGACATAGGCCGCGAGCGCCACTTCGCCAAAGGCCATTTTCTTGTCGGTGCCCTTCACGGTGAAGGTGCCGTTCTTGAATTCCACGTCGTCAACCGAGGCTTCCATCACTGCGGCGGCAACGCGTTTGGCCTTGGCTTCAACCTTGTCGAGGGCCTTGGAGATGGCGGTCATGCCGACAGCGCCTGAGCGCGAGCCGTAAGTGCCCATGCCGAACTGCACCTTGTCGGTGTCGCCATGGACAATCGCCACATTGTTGATATCGATGCCAAGCCGGTGCGAGACGAGCTGGGCGAAGGTGGTTTCATGACCCTGGCCATGGCTGTGAGAACCGGTGAGGACTTCCACAGAACCCACTGGATTGACTCGCACTTCCGCTGATTCCCAAAGGCCGACACCAGCGCCGAGCGAGCCCACCGCTGCCGAGGGCGCAATGCCGCAGGCTTCGATATAGGCAGAGAAGCCAATGCCCCGCAGCTTGCCAGTCCTGGCAGCCGCGGCCTTCCGGGCTGGGAAGCTGCTGTATTCGGAAATCTGCAACGCCTTGTCGAGGGCTGCGCCATAATCGCCGGCATCGTAGCAGAAGATGACCGGGGTCTGATGCGGGAAGACGGTGATGAAGTTCTTGCGGCGGAATTCTGCCGGATCAATCTTCAGTTCACGCGCCGCGGTTTCAACGATGCGCTCCACGATGTAGGTGGCTTCCGGCCGCCCTGCGCCGCGATAAGCATCCACGGGCGCCGTATTGGTGTAAACTGCGTCCACCTCAGCATAGATGTTGGGGATATTATATTGGCCCGACAGCAAGGTTGCATAAAGATAGGTCGGCACACAGGACGAGAAGGTGGAGAGGTACGCTCCCATCGCCGCCTTGGTGTTGACCTTGAAGGCGATGATCTTGCCGCCGGCATCCATGGCCAGTTCGGCATGGGTGACATGGTCGCGGCCATGAGCGTCGGAAAGAAACGCTTCGCTGCGATCGGCTGTCCACTTGATGGGTCGGCCACCAATGCGCTTGGAGGCCCACACGCAGACGACCTCTTCAGCATAGATGAAAATCTTGGAGCCAAAGCCGCCGCCGACATCAGGTGCAATGACGCGCAGCTTGTGCTCGGGCGCCAGCCCATGGAAGGCTGAAATCACCAGCCGGGCCACATGCGGGTTCTGGCTGGTTGTATAAAGCGTGTAGTGATCATTGCCAGTATCGTAAGAGCCAATCGCCGCGCGGGGCTCCATGGCGTTGGGGATCAGGCGGTTGTTGATCACGTCCAGCTTGGTGACATGGGCGGCTTTCTTGAAGGCGGCATCGGTTGCCGCCTCATCGCCAATCGACCAATTGTAGACCCGGTTATCCGCGGCCACCTCATGCACTTGCGCCTTGGCGGTCATGGCATGGGCGGCATCGACATTGTGCGGCAATACACCGTAGGAGACTTCAACGGCTTCCGCCGCCGCCTTGGCCTGCGCCTTGGTCTCGGCGATGACGACAGCCACATGGTCGCCCACATAGCGCACCTTATCTACTGCCAGCAGAGGGTGCAGGCCTGCCTTCATGGGCGAGCCATCCTTGGAATGGATCATCCAGCCGCAGATCAAACCGCCGATCTTGTCCTCGATCACTTCCTTGCTGGTGAAAATATCGACAACACCCGGCATCTTCTTCGCCTTGGCGGTATCAATCGATTTGATTGTCGCATGGGCATGGGGGCTGCGCACGAAATGCGCATGGGTCTGGTCTTTCAGATTGATGTCGTCGGTAAAATTGCCCTTGCCGGTGATGAAACGGTGGTCTTCCTTGCGCAGCACACGCGCGCCGATTCCGGTATCGCTCATATGATCTCTCCCTTACATGTTCGCTGCGCCGGCCTGCACGGCCTTGACGATGTTGTGATAGCCGGTGCAGCGGCAGATATTGCCCTCAAGCTCATGGCGAACCGTGGCTTCGTCCAGCGACTTGCCCTTGCGCTTGACCATGTCGATGGCCGACATGATCATGCCCGGCGTGCAAAAGCCGCATTGCAGCCCGTGATTCTCTCGGAAAGCCTCCTGCATCGGATGCAGCTTGCCGCCCTGGGCCAGACCCTCAATGGTGGTCACCTCCGCGCCCTCGCAGGCAACGGCGAGAGCGGTGCAGGATTTCACCGATTTCCCGTCCACATGCACCACACAGGCCCCGCATTGGCTGGTATCGCAGCCCACATGGGTGCCGGTCAGCCCTAGATTCACCCGAAGAAAATCCACCAGCAGGGTTCGCCCTTCAACATCCCCGCGCACGGCTTTCCCGTTCACCTTCATAGTTACGGCTGTCATAAAACTTCCTCCCAAACGAAACCCGAATGCCGGGTCATTTTCTTGTTTATCCAGACCCATACTCATAGCAGTTCGGTGCTTTCGTCAAGCACTACCAAGGTTGGAGCCAAAAATTATTTATGGTGCGGCGCACAAATGAACCCGATGCGTGAATTTGGTGTATATAAATGATAGCCAAAGGAGGAACCCATGCTCCGCGCCATCATTGTTTCGCTGATCTTGTTTTTTATCCAGCCTCCGGCGCAGGCCGAACCGGCAACAGATGCTGACCGGATGGCAATCCAGGCCGTCATCACGGCCCAGATCGATGCCTTCCGCGCCGACGACGCGGCCCGCGCCTACGCCCACGCCGCACCCAGCATCCAGCAGATATTCCCCACCCCTGAGAGCTTCATGGCCATGGTGAAGCAGGGCTACGAACCCGTATACCGGCCACAAAGCTTCCGGTTTGGCCAGCTTGGCGAAGATTTTTCACAACGGGTCAGCATCGTCGGCCCTGATGGCAGGACTTACGAAGCCCTTTACACCATGCAGCGCCAGCCAGACGGCACTTGGCGAATCACGGGATGCTCGCTGCTTGAGATACCTGGCACCGCCGTTTGATCCTATTGAGATGACTTGCCGAAGGACTTCCGCCAAATGGCGCCCAACACATCGGCATAATCATCCGTCCAGGCTTTCGGGGCGGAGATTGAGCGCAAGGGTTGCCA
>JANOTU010000080.1:0-1993 GCA_031416515.1 Hyphomicrobiales bacterium | reverse complement strand
GTTTTCCTCGCCGCATCGCCCGCCACCCGCATGATCGCCTCATCGCTGGTCAAGCAGATCGCCAAAATGGGCGGTGACATTACCCTGTTCATTCCGAAAGAGGCACAAGGCGATGTGACCGCGGCCCTCACGCAGCAGCGTTGAGTTCGACGATATTCCAGTCGGGATCGATCAGATAGGCCTGCGGATAGCCGACCACGCCATTGCGGTTCATGCGGATGGTCTTCAGGTCGCCCGGAGGGCCGTCCTCTTTGTAGCCCTTGGCGACAAGGCCGGCGATGGCCGCCTCGAAATCCGTGACCCTGATGGCGAAATGGCAGTCGCCGGTGTCGATGACGGGATCACGGCGGAACGTGCCGCCTGGATTGTCGATGAGGTGAACCTCAACGGTGCCGGAGGTCAGCCATGCGCCAGGGAATTTGAAAGGTGGCCGCGCGATCTGGCGCAGGCCCAGCGCATCGCGGTAAAACGCCACCGCGCGATCAATGTCGCGGCTGACCAGGGATACGTGGTGCAGGATCATGGCTCTTTCCTCTCTATTCTCCATCGTGAAATAGCGCCCGATTGACAGCCTTGGCAAGGAACATTGACTTTTCGCGCCGGGCCAGCCAGTTACGCCGCTGAAAACAACCGGAGTCTCCCATGATCAAGAAAATTGGCCTTGCGGCCTTGGCCACAATCTGGCTCGCTGTTCCAGCATTTGCCGCCGAAAAGCTCACCGTCGAAACCAGCAAGGGTTGCGCGTTCGATATCAAGCTCAGGCCTGATCTTGCCCCCAGCCATGTGGCGCAGATCACCAAGCTGGCGGGCGAAGGCTTCTATAATGGCATCGTATTTCACCGCGTGATTGACGGCTTCATGGCGCAGACGGGTGATCCCACCGGCACCGGCATGGGTGGCTCGAAGGAGCCTGATCTCAAGGCCGAATTCACCCCTGAGAATTTCGCCCGCGGCATTGTCGGCATGGCGCGTTCGCAGAGCCCTGACTCGGCCAACAGCCAGTTTTTCGTGATGCTGGGCGAGGGCGGCTTTCTCAACAATCAATACACCGTCTGGGGCCAGGTCGATGCGGTCGGAATGGCCTGCGTTGACAAAATCGCCAAGGGCGAACCGCCGGCAAATCCTGACAAAATGACCAAGGTAAGCGTGCAATAATGGCTGATCTCGAAAACACGATTTATATGGACCTGGCAAAAGGCCGGGTCACCATTGAACTTCGCCCCGATTTGGCACCGGGCCATGTGACCCGCATCAAGGAGCTGGCGCGCGAAGGCTTTTATGACGGCGTGGTGTTCCACCGCGTCATCGAAGGCTTCATGGCGCAAGGCGGCGACCCCACCGGCACCGGCACGGGCGGCTCGAAAAAGCCCAATCTCAAGGCGGAATTCTCCAGCGAGCCGCATGTGCGCGGCACCTGCTCCATGGCCCGCTCACAAAGCCCCAACTCCGCCAACAGCCAGTTCTACATCTGCTTCGGCGATGCCAGTTTTCTGGATAACCAGTACACAGTCTGGGGCAAGGTGACCGAAGGCATGGATCTGGTCGACGCCCTGAAACGCGGCGAGCCGGTCAAGAACCCGGACAAGATCGTCAAGATGCAGGTGGCCGCGGACGCGGGCTGAGCGGCCAAGCGCTCCGCTGTCTTGAGTCGACTGGCGGCAGCGCGTATTTACCCACTCTCCATCACCGGCCTCGAGCCGGTGACCCAGTCGGTGCTGCGCTTTTCGTCCTCTCCCGCAAGGGCGGTCGAGGACGAAGAGGGCGCACCCCGTTGGTTTTGAAAATAGTCCTTGACAGGGAAGATTAAGTTCGCTATACGTTCCCCATCCTCCCAGAAGGGGTTTCGTTCGCGACGGTGACCGGGATGGGAGGAATCGGCTCTTGACGCCAATGTGTATCGTGCGCATGGCGTCTGGCGGCTTCCGGGAGTTCAGGGGTGTCATGCCTTGGAGTTCTGGGATTCGGGACACGGAAGCGGAAGCGAACCACTATC
>JANOTU010000079.1:0-4086 GCA_031416515.1 Hyphomicrobiales bacterium | reverse complement strand
GGCAGTGCCAAAAACGACTATCATGGGCAGAAACGCCGTGCGGAAATGGGTTGGCGGCGCCCGGCTTGCGCCCGCATCGTCCATGACCAGAATGAGCGATGATGCCAGACACATCGCCATCGCCACCATGGCGGCGGCAAGCGTTGCGGTCGCAACCAACTGACCCGTTGCGGTGACAAAGGCAGCGGCGAGGCACAGACCGAGGGCCACGGGTAGAAAAGCCAATAACCAGTCGCCGACATTGCGGAGATATAAAAGTGTCAGCGCGGCCAGACTGGCAAACATGATCGTCAGCGCTGCGATGGCTTGAACCCGGATGGCGTCGCCTTCGACCAGCGCGGTGACGGACGCGCCCGCAACATTTTGCTGAAGCGCGCGCACAGACTTGGCCAGCGCCAGTGGCGCCACGCCGGGTTTGGGCAAAACTTCAATCCGCCACAGGCCGCTCTCTGACACAAAGCGCCGCCGCATATCCGCATCGAGGCTTTCAATCCCTGGCTGGTCCAGCCGCGCCAATTGGTCGGCGGCCCAGGAGAGGTCGCCAAGCCCGCCAAAAAGAGCCCCCTCCAGGGCGGACACCCGTGCCGGGTCGGGCAAGTCAGCGCCGCTGAATTCACCAATGGCCTGGCCCAGGCTTGAAGCGGCGGCGCGAAGTTCAGGGGAACTTTGCGGGTCAGCCACGATTTCTTCGAGATCGCTGCGGAGCGCCGCCAGACTTGTGGCCATGGCGGCTTGGCTTGCGAGTTCGCGCGGGGTCGGCACACCGGCCAGATAGCCAGTGAGCGCGCGGAGTTTTGCTTGTTTGTTTGGCACATCAGCAGGCAGGAACTGCTCAATGGTGCGAATGGCGCCCGTCTCGGGCAGTTGGGCGATGGCCGCCGCCAATGCCCGCGCAGGTTCGCCCGCCTCGCTCAGCGCATGAATGGCATTGCGGGCCACGGGGGTGGTGAGCGCTGCCTCGTCAATCATCGGGGCCGGCGCGCTGCCGAACCGCAAAGTGGGCACAAACACCGCGCAAAACACTGCGGTTGCGACGATAATCAACGCCACAACATGCAGGAGATTGCGCACGGCATCATCAACGCTATTCGCCACCAGATCATCAAACCAGTGAACGTCAAGATATCCGCCATCATCAAGGGCTGCCAGTGCGGCGGGAACCAGTGTCAGCGACAGGACCCAGGCAATGGGCACAGCCAGCGCCGCGGTCAAGGCTTGCTGGCCCAGCGCTGGCATCAGGCGGAACTGCCAGACCACCCAGATAATTTCAGCACTCAGCCCCAGCAGCAGCAGCAAACCGCCACGCTGGCGGGCGGCAAGCATGGTCGCAGCCAGCGGACCATAGCCTTCAGTGCGCCACTGCACATGCGCCAATACAAATATCACGCTGAACAACACGGCAGGCACCACGCACATGATGGCAAAGGGCAGGCCCAGGGGCTGCGGCGCCACTCCAGGGAACCACGCTGCCGCAGCCGTGAGGCAGGTGGTGATCAACACCGACAGCGCCACCGGCAGCCAGAACCGCGCCGCCCCCAGCCCAACACCCAGCAAGATGATGGCCAGCAACGCCATCAACACGCCAGGCACCACAACATCGCGCACCACCGCATCGGGCGTGTCAGGGCTGAGTTGCGGCAGCGCCACAGTGGCTCCCGGAATCTCCGCCGCTGCCGCCAGCGCCACAGCGGCAGCTTGCCTTTCCCTGCCCGCAACGGGTGCCGCGATGACAAACCAGCGGCGGCCTTCAATGCTGGCCGAAAGTCCTGCAAGCTGGCGCCACGGAATGGGGCGCGACTGGCCCCTGATTTCGCCCGCCACACTGGCCGCAGCGCTCAGCAGCAAATTCTCCAGCCCCGGCGGCGAGCGGCCCTGGGCCACGGCATTGCCAATCTGCGACACCAGGCTGGCAAGGCCGGCAATATCAGGCGCTGCACCCAGGGCCTTGAATACCGGCTGCATCCGCAAGGCCAGCCGCACCCGCGCGTCGATATCTTCAGCGCTGCGAAACAGGAACCCATATTTTTCGTAAAAACCGCCCGTGCCCGGAACAAAGCTGCTGGCAAAGAGATCGCTGCGGGCCCCAAGGCGGGCCGCGAGATCAATCGCCAACTGCCGCGCCCTGCCTTCTTGCCCGGCATCAATGCGGATCAGGAAGGTCTTTTCGATACCGGGAAAATTGCTCTCAAGCCGCTGCTGCGCGGCTTGCGTCGCAGGGTCCAGAATGACTTCAGCCGGGGCTTTCATCTCGCC
Source organism: Hyphomicrobiales bacterium (assembly GCA_031416515.1). GTDB lineage: Bacteria > Pseudomonadota > Alphaproteobacteria > Rhizobiales > Aestuariivirgaceae > Aestuariivirga. Next base: position 1,833 of record JANOTU010000079.1, on the reverse strand, counting down.
TTTGAGATTGGCCACACTGAGTCCGGCGGCCATGCTGGCGGCCACAAACATGAACACCAGAACCAACACATGATTGACCGCGCAAAACTGCGCCAGCCTGCCAAAAAACCCGGCGCGGGGTTTTGCGCTGCGCGGTCGCCTCATGCTGCGGGCGTGTCCGCCTTTTGGTACTTCCAGTATGAGCGCGCCGCTACGGGAATCATCGCCAGATAGGCCAGCGCCAGCAGGCTCAGCAGTTCCCACGGATAGGCGGCGAGGAAGACGGCGAAGAGCGCCCCCAGTCCGAGGATCGGCAATACCATGTCACGGGGCACAGCACGGCCAAAATTCTTGCCCGAATAGGTGGGAATCCGGCTCACCATCAGCAGCGCCACCAGCACCATATAGGGCCCGAAAATGATCGCATATTGGTGGCCATCGCCAACGATGCCGAGAAACCCCAGATACATCGGCAGCATGGCAAGGCCAGCACCCGCCGGGGCCGGAGCACCGGTGAAAAACCCAGCCGCCCATGCGGGCTTGTTCGGGTCATCAAGGGCCACATTGAAGCGCGCCAGCCGCAGCGCGCAGCAGATGGCATGCACCAGGGCGATCACCCAGCCCGCCGTGCGCAGTTCATTGAGCGACCAGACATACATCAGCATGGCCGGGGCGACGCCAAAATTCACAAAGTCGGCCAGCGAATCAAGCTCCGCTCCAAAACGCGATGTGCCTTTCAGAAACCGCGCCACACGGCCATCGACAGCATCAAGCAGAATGGCAATGATGATCGCCCCCACCGCCAGCTCATAGCGCCCCTCAATGCCCAGCCGGATCGAGGTGATGCCGCTGCACAGCGCCAGCAGCGTAATCAAATTGGGCAGCAGAAAGCGCAAAGGCACCCGCTGAAACCGCCTGGCATCGCGCTCCATGGGGCCTCAGGTCCGGCGCGAAGGCCGCTCGCCCTCGCTCGAGGTGAGATCAGCAAGAACCGTTTCCCCGGCAATGGCGCGCTGGCCAATGCTGACAATGGCGCAGGCGCCCTGCGGCAGATAGACATCAACCCGGCTGCCAAAGCGAATAAGCCCAAAGCGCTGCCCGGCAAAAAGCTGATCGCCCTCATCGACAAACTTCACAATGCGCCGCGCAATCAGGCCAGCGATCTGCACCACGCCGAGATGGCGGCCATCCGCCATTTCCAGGGTCAGCGCCTGGCGCTCATTGTCAGCACTCGCCTTGTCGAGATCGGCATTGAGAAAAAGTCCGGGAACATAGCTGAGCCGCTTGATCCGCCCCGCCACCGGCGCCCGGTTCACATGCACATCAAACACATTCATGAACACCGAAATCCGCGTCACCGCCTCGCGTGGAAGCTCAAGCTCCGGCGGCGGCACCACCTGCTCAATGGCGCTGATCCGCCCATCCGCCGGCGAAATCACCAGCCCCGCCTTGAGCGGCGTCACCCGTTCCGGATCCCGGAAGAAATAAGCGCACCAGGCGGTTGCCACCACCCCCAACCACCCCAATGGCTCCCATGCCCAAAAGAGCAGCACGGTGACCACCGCAAATACGCCGACAAACCGCCACCCCTCCCGGTGAACCGGAACTAGGGCTGCCTGGATACTGTTGATAATCGACATGGCAGTCCGTGTAGCCTGTCAGCATGGATTTGGAAAGCTGATAGGGACACCCCTCAGGGCGATTCAGTAAACTGCGCGCAGGCAAACGGATCAGGCAGAATTCCTGGGTCCTCCCAACCCTCATCCTGAGGAGCGAGCCCTTGCGAGCCTCGAAGGACGGTTGCAGGTTCCGCACCGTGGGCCCTTCGAGGCGTGGCTACGGGCTCGCTCCTCA
>JANOTU010000078.1:0-2783 GCA_031416515.1 Hyphomicrobiales bacterium | reverse complement strand
GCGGGCTTGACTTGCCTTCTTTTCTTCTCCCTTGGGAGAAGAAGGGGCCCGTCGCTCTTCCTTGCGACGGGAAGATGAGGGGATACCGCGCCTGATTAACTGGCTCCGGTGTTCCCTCACCCACCCCTTGCAAGGGCACTGGGCCCCACCCTCACCCAAAAGAGAGGGAAAAAAGGAAACACGCCAGTTTGTATGGTTGTTGCAAAGATGTGTGCATACATTCGCCCGTAAGGGGGGAGGAAAAAGGAGGAAGGTGGCGATCACCCATCCTTGTCATTCAATCTCAACCACGGCCTCGACCTCAACCGAAAGATTGAATGGCAGGGACGGCGAGCCTACAGCGGAGCGGGCATGGCGGCCCTTGTCGCCAAAAACGTCGACCATGAGATCAGAAGCGCCATTGATCACCTTGGGATGATCGGTGAAAGCCGGCGTGGCGTTGACAAAGCCCACCAGCTTCACAACGCGGCTGACCCGGTCCAGATCCCCGCCACAGGCGTCGCGGATTTGCGCCAGAATGTTGACAGCGCAGCATCGCGCGGATTTCACCGCGTCGTCCAGCGACACAGTGTCCCCCACCTGGCCCTGATACAAAATCTTGCCGTCAACCACCGCCCCCTGTCCGGACACAAAAACCAGATTGCCGGTGCGCACCCATGGCACATAATTGGCCACTGGCTTCATCGGTGTTGGCAGTGTCAATCCGATTTCGGCTAAACGCTTGTTGATCAGTCCCATGTTATTCTCCTGTCAGTAAATCGCGAGGCCTCTTGCCCGCAAAGAAAGCGGCGATGTTGTCCGCCGCGCGCATGCCCATGGCGCTGCGCGTGGCCGGTGTGGCGCTGCCAAGATGCGGCAGCATGAAGACATTTTCCAGTGTCCGGTAGCGGGCGTCAATATCAGGCTCGCCCTTGAACACATCAAGCCCCGCCGCCGCCAGTTTGCCTGATTGCAGGGCGGCGATCAGCGCGTCATCATCGACAATATCGCCGCGCGCTGAATTCACCACGATGGCGCCACCCGGCAGCAACGCAATGGCGCGCGCATTCACCATGCCCCGTGTCTCCGGCGTTGAAGCGCAATTGATCGAGAGAAAATCGCAATGCGGCAGCATCTCATCAAAGCGCCCATGAAACTGCGCGCCATGCGCCTGCTGCACAGGGCTGCGCGAATGGTAATGCAGCTCCATGCCAAACCCCGCCGCCCGCTTGGCCACCGCCTGGCCAATGCGCCCCATGCCGAGAATGCCCAGACGCCGCCCCGAGACATCACAGCCCATGGGCCAGATCATCGAGGTCGCCCCCCAGTTATTTTCCCGCACCATCCGGTCGCCCCAGGAAGCGCCACGCGCCGCCCCCAGGATCAGCAGCAGGGCGATGTCGGCGGTGGCGTCGGTCAGCACATCGGGCGTATTGGTGACAGCAACGCCGCTGGCCTTGGCCAGCCCCACATCAATATGATCATAGCCCACCGAAACCGTGGCCACGATTCTGATGGAGGGCGGCAGCGCCCCGACAAAATCGCGCCCGAACTTGTCGAATGATGTGAGCATCAAGGCATCATAATGCGGGGCCTTCTCCAGCATCTCGGCGCGGCTGATTGGCGCATCGTCTGGGTTGAGCGTCGCGGCGAATTCCCGCGTCAGCCGCTGTTCCACATCCCTGGTCAGTTTCCGTGTGACCAGCACACGCGGTTTCGGTCCGGTTGTCATGATCGGGTCTTTGCCTTATCACTTGAGGAAAGCCTGTCTATGCTGGCAGGCGCAAGGAGATTCAAGGCCCATGATGAGATTAGCATATTTAACCGCGTTTTTACTGGCCGCCACAGCAGCGCAGGGCGCGACCATAGCGCCGCACCGGGCCGTCTATGACCTCAAATTGATCAAATCATCGGGCGAAGGCAGTTTTGCCAGTGTTGCTGGCAGGCTGGCCTTTGAGATCCAGGGCTCGTCCTGCGAGGGATGGACAACGAGCTTCAGGATGGTCAACCGCTACCGCCCGGCGGAAGGCGAAATCCGCACCTCCGACACTCAGTCAACCACCTTTGAAAGCGGCGACGGGCTTGATCTGCGTTACAATCAAAAAGAATTCATGGATTTGAAGCCGCAATCGGAAAAGAAAATCAAGGTCTCCAGGGCAACGCCCGCCGCCGATGGCAGCGGCGAGACCGGCGATGCCGAGACCAGGCCCTTCACCGTGCCAGCGGGCGCCCTGTTTCCCATGCAGCATCAGATCAACCTGATGGACAAGGCGGCATCCGGCGAAACCCGCGACACCAGCCTCATCTATGATGGCTCCGACGGCGAGAAAACCTTCCGCGCCATCACTTTCTTCGGCAAGCGCAAAGCCGCTGGCAGCAACGCCCGCGATCAAACCAACAGCGTAGCGGCACCCTTGTCCAAGCTCCCCTCCTGGCCGCTCTCTATCAGCTACTACCCGACATCGGGCGATGAGCAGGACACCCCCACCTACCAGGTCGGCTTCGACCTCTACGAAAACGGCATCGCCACCGGCCTGGTCCTGGACTACGGCAGCTTCACGCTTGGCGGCGAGCTGAAAAACCTGGAGATTATGAAGGCCACCGACTGCCCGTGAGCAATGGTGCCGACCACAGGATTCGAATCTGTGACCCCCTGATTAGGGGCTGTCAGGAAATAACAGCTTCGAGTCGAGGCGGCTCTCTCCCCCGTTTCGTCATGCCAGCGAAAGCTGGCATCCAGCTTTCAGCGTAACGGAGCTTCGATAATCAAGGCCTGTTCAAGCTGCAAGCTGGTTCCCAGCTTT
>JANOTU010000077.1:0-2892 GCA_031416515.1 Hyphomicrobiales bacterium | reverse complement strand
CCGTGGCGCTTGCCGATGTCGGCGCCGATGACATGATCCTTGATGTGGGTGCCAAGACCATCGCCGCCATCAACAGCGCCTTCGACGCAGCCGAGACGCTGGTGTGGAACGGTCCGCTGGGCGCATTTGAACTCACCCCCTTTGATACAGCGACTGTCGCCTGTGCCAGACATGCAGGCGAACTTACCAAATCTGCCAGACTCGTATCCGTCGCTGGTGGCGGCGATACGGTATCAGCGCTCAACCATGCGGGCGTGGCCGACGACTTCACTTACATTTCAACAGCCGGTGGCGCTTTCCTTGAATGGTTAGAAGGAAAAACCCTGCCCGGCGTCAAAGCACTGGAGAAGACAACATGATCGACAAGCTTAACGCCATTGCCAACCGCATGGTCGCCCCCGGCAAGGGCATTCTCGCCGCTGATGAGAGCACGGCCTCCATCGCCAAGCGCCTTGAATCCATCAACATGCCGTCCACGGAGGATTCGCGCCGCGATTACCGCGAGATGCTGTTCACCGCGACTGACGCCATGAAGGCCTATGTCTCGGGCGTCATTCTCTTTGACGAAACCATCCGCCAGAAGGCCCGCAATGGCACACCTCTGGTCGATGTGATCAAGGCTGCGGGCGCTGTTCCCGGCATCAAGCTTGATACCGGCGCCAAGCCCTTCGCGCTCTCCCCCGGCGAGACGGTCACCGAAGGTCTTGATGGCCTCGCAGGCCGTGTGGCCGAATATGCCAAGCTGGGAGCCGAGTTCGCCAAATGGCGCGCGGTCATTGACATCGGCAAGGGTCTGCCCACGCATAATTCCATCCATGCCAACGCCCATGCGCTGGCCCGCTATGCCGCCATCTGTCAGGCGGGCGGCATTGTGCCGATGGTGGAACCTGAAGTTCTGATGGACGGCGATCACGACATAGACACCTGCATGCGGGTGAGCGAATGGGCGCTCAAAGAGCAGTTCCAGGAACTGTATTATGCCGGTGTGCAGCTTGAAGGTATTATCCTCAAGCCTAACATGGTGATCTCCGGCAAGAAATGTGGCAAGCAGGCGAGCCGCGAGGAAGTGGCGGAAAAGACCCTGAAAGTCTTGAAGCGCTGTGTGCCCGCCGCTGTTCCCGGCATCGCCTTCCTTTCCGGTGGTCAATCGAGCGAAGACGCAACCGCCCATCTCCACTACATGAACGCTTCTGGCCCCCTGCCCTGGAAGCTCACCTATTCTTATGGACGCGCCTTGCAGGCCGATGCGCTCAAGGCCTGGGGCGGCAAGGATGAGAATGTCACCGCCGCTCAGCGCGCCTTCTCGCACCGCGCCCGAATGAATGCGCTGGCCGCCTCTGGAAAATGGTCGCAAGACCTGGAGAAAGCCGCCTGACCCCGCGCCTCTTCCTCGTCGCGCCCGCAGCTCACGAACCTCACCTTGCCGCCTGCCTCAAGGCAGCCTGCGAGGCGGGCGATGTGGCCAGCTTGCTGACACTCCATGCTGATCTCATACCCATCGCGCAGGGCTTGGGCGTGGCGGCGCTGACGCCAGAACCCAACAGCAAGGCGGATGGCATTCATGTAGATGCAGCCGGAGTTGCGGCGGCGCGTCTTGCAATGGGCACGGACGCCATCGTCGGCGCGTTCGTCGGCTCCTCGCGGCATTTCGCCATGGAGGCCGCTGAAGCCGGCGCTGACTATGTGGCGCTGTCGCAAAAGGGTGCGAGCCTTGGCGGCGAACCCATTGTCAAATGGTGCGCTGAGTTCCTCGAGATCCCCTGTGTTGCCTTCGATCCCGCGAGCGTTTCCGACCTCGACATATTGCTGCCGCAGAAACCCGATTTTATCCGTCCCCTCGATGCGATGTGGGATGATCCTGAGTCTGCCCGCCGCATCATCACAGAGTTGATGCAGCGCCTCACAGCATGAAATACATTGTTCTCGCCTTCCTTGTTTTCACCAGCGCCGCCATGGCCGATGTCAAAACCGAGCGGCTCGCCAAAAAAGGCGATATCAGCGCCATGGCGAAGCTTGGTGAAATTTACCAAAAGGGCGACGGCGTTGACGTTGATCTGGGCATCGCCACGCAGTGGTATGGCAAGGCGGCGGAAGCGGGCCATACGCCATCGCAGCTCGCCCTTGGCCTCATCTATCTCGATGGTTCACTGGGTGGTGTTGATTACGCCACCGGCACCAAATGGCTGCGCAAGGCCGCCGAAGCTGGCAATGCCGAAGCACAATTCAACATGGGTCAGTTGGCAGCGGGAGCACTTGATCAGGAGCCCGACTGGACCGCCGCAGCGGACTGGTACCGCCGCGCCGCCGAACCAGGCCATGCCGAAGCTGAATATCAGCTTGGCACGCTTTATCTCCAAGGCAACGGTGTGGAGAAAAGCGAAACGAATGCAGCCCTGTGGTTCGCCAAAGCAGCAAGCCAAGGCCACGCCACCGCTGCATTGGAATACGGCATCCTGGCCTTTCAGGGCGCAGGCGTCGTCAAGGATGAGAAAATCGGCGCAGAGTGGATCTTGCTTGCCGCAAACCGCGGCAACGCCATCGCGCAAAACCGCATCGCGCGCATCATGGCCTCCCAGGGCAATCCGGTGGAAGCCCTGAAATGGAATATCCTCGCAACAACCGCCGGCAGACCCGACGCCGAGCTTGACACCGGCCTGGAAAAACTAACCCCCGAGCAAAAAGCCGAAGCCCAATCGCGCGCCGATGCTTTCAAGCCGGAGTGATCACTCAGGATAGCGGCAGGTAATCGATTTCGAGCTTGCCGCCAAGGGGCCCTCATCCGGCCTTCGGCCACCTTCTCCCATGGCAAGGGCCACGGGAGAAGGCGATAACAAGCGCGATTTCTCCCCGTTATCGCCTTCTCCCGTTCGCGCCTTCGCGAATGGGAGAAGG
>JANOTU010000076.1:0-9601 GCA_031416515.1 Hyphomicrobiales bacterium | reverse complement strand
AGGACGATGTGACCATCGTCCTGCGCCGCGACTTCAAGGCTGAAGACGCCGCTCTCCGGGCCTTGAACGCTGCCGGCGCGGTTGACGCGGACCACCGCGCAGAATTCTACTATCATCAGAAAAAGCAGGTGGGCGACCGCGTCTTCGCTGGCGACGACGATGACTTGACCGACAAGAGGGATTTCGGCCGCATCGACGAATTGTCTGAATTTTTCGGTCGCGCCACTGTCGATATCGCCATGGCGTTCATGACCGAAACTTTGCCGGGGTTGCGCCGCGCAGGCTGGCGCGTCGAAGTGGCGCCGGACTGGCCCTACCGGCTGCATGAGGGGCCGGTCAACATCCGAGCCTCCACGGATGCCGACGACAATGGCTGGTTCTCCTTTGCTCTGGCCCTCGATGCCGACGGCAATCGCGTCGACTTGGCGCCCCTGATCCAGAGGGTCATCGCGGCTCTGCCGGTTGATGCCGCCGGCGCGCTGCCGCCGGGCTTCGACATCGCGGCGTTTCTTGAAAATCAGGCTTTCTATTCACGCCTTCATGACGGCGCCTATGTGTCTCTCGATCCGGCCATGCTGGCCCCGATCATCCGGGTCTTCTTCGATGCCCAGGGGCTGCTGCTGGGCTATCACCCGGCGGAGGCGGGCCGCCTGCATCTCGCGGTGGAAGCGCTGGCGGGATGCGGCATTCCTTTTGACGGCGGCAGCGCCCTCCTCGAACTCGGCGGGAAGTTGCGCGCCCTGGCGGCGATGCCCTTTGCCGAGCCGCCGGAGCAACTGACCGCGACACTGCGACCCTATCAGAAAAGCGGTTTCGGCTGGCTGCGCGCCCTTGCCGATACCGGTTTTGGCGGCGTGCTCGCCGATGACATGGGCCTTGGCAAGACCGTGCAGACCCTGGCGCTTCTGGTGGAGTGCCATCTGGCGCGGGCCTCCGACCGGCCGAGCCTGCTGATTGTGCCAACCACGCTGATTGGCACATGGGTGCGCGAAGCCCGGCGCTTTGCGCCAGACCTCAAGGTTTTGGTGCTGCACGGCGCGGAACGCCATGGCCGTTTTGCCAGCATCGCCGATCATCACCTGGCCATCACCACCTATCCGCTGCTGCGCCGCGACCATGAAAAGCTGTTCCATCAACCCTGGCAGGCGGTGATCCTTGATGAGGCCCATGCGGTGAAAAACCCGGCCTCCAATGCGGCAAAATGCATCCGCAAGGCCAATGCCCGTTTCCGGCTGGCGCTGACCGGAACACCCATGGAAAACAATCTGGAAGACATCTGGTCGCTGTTCGACTGGCTCATTCCCGGCCTCCTGGGAGACCGCAAGACCTTCAAGCGGCTGTTCCGCAATCCCATAGAGCAGTCGGGCAACGCTGCCGCCCAGGCGCTGCTCAATGGCCGCATCCGCCCCTTCATCCTGCGCCGCAGCAAGTCGGAGGTGGCGGTTGACCTGCCGCGCAAGACCGAGATCATCGAGATGGTTGGCCTGGGCGAAGACCAGCGCGCCCTCTATGAATCCATCCGCCTGTCAATGGATGCAAGGGTGCGCGAGGCCATTGCCGCCAAAGGCCTGGCGGCGAGCCGCATCACCATTCTCGCAGCGCTCCTGAAGCTTCGCCAGGTGTGCTGTGATCCAGCCCTGCTGAAGCAGGCCGAAGGCACCATCACAACCGACAGCGCCAAGCGCGAACACCTGATGGAAATGCTGGAGTCGCTGATCGCCGAGGGACGCCGCGTTGTGGTGTTCTCGCAGTTCGTCGGCATGCTGCGCCTCATCGAAACAGAAGTTAAGGCGCGGGGCTGGGGCTATGAATGGCTCACCGGCGACACCCAGGACCGTGATGGCGCGGTGGCCCGGTTCCAGGCGGGGGCAACGCCCCTGTTCCTCATCAGCCTCAAGGCCGGCGGCACCGGCCTTACCCTCACAGCAGCCGACACCGTGATCCTCTATGATCCGTGGTGGAACCCGGCAGTGGAGCGCCAGGCCATGGACCGGGTGCACCGCATCGGCCAGGACCGCCCGGTGTTCATCTACCGCCTGGTCGCCGAGGGCGCGGTGGAAGAGGCCATCCTCAAGCTCCAGGAAAAGAAGCAAGCCCTCGCCGACGCTCTCTTCGAAGGCGCGGCCAGCGGCCCCATGGGCCTTGGCGAAGACGATATCGCCCTGCTGTTCCGCCCGCTCAGCCAGGCCTGACCGGGCCTGTAAATTTCTGCTGTCACGACCTTGCCGCTGGCGTGGTGAAACCTCCGTGCGACGACCGAGCCGTTCCTGGCCGCGCCGCCGGTCACAGATGCACAATATCGACCACGTGACCGGTCACCGTGCCGGCCAGATCGGCCACGTGACGGTGATGGGTGAACAGGATGACCTGCCGGTTGCGGCCGAAATTGGCGAGAAGTTCAAGGGTGCGCAGGGTGCGCGGTTCATCAAAGCTGGCCAGGAGATCGTCGCCGATGAAGGGCAAGGGCTCGGCGGTCCGGCGGTCCAGCAGTGCCAGCCTCAAGGCCAGAAACAGCTGGTCGCGGGTGCCCTCGCTCAGGCCCGCGACCGCGACCCTTGCGCCACCAGCGCGCAAGGCGACGAGGACCGGGCGATCGGCATCGTCGAAATCGGCGCCGAGTCCGGCAAAGGCGCCAGCCGTAGCCAGGCTGAAAAATTCGCCGGCGCGGGTGATGAGCGGGTCCTGCACCGCTGCCCGGTGACGCTCTATGGCGCGCGAGGCCAGGCGGACGGCCGCTGCCCGCACCAACCAGCGCTCGGCGACACCAAGAACGTCAGCGGCAGCCTCGGCGCGCTCACGCGCCGCACCACTGGCGTCACGCCCCTGCGCCAGCGTATCCCGGTCGCGCGTCGCCTGATAGCGCCGGTTCGAGGCGTCATCGATTTCCCGCATGAGCTGGCCCTGGTGCAGCGTGAGGCGCTCGATTTCACCCGGCAATAGATCGGGATCGATGCCCTCCTGTTCGGCGCGCAAGGCCCGCTCATCAATCCCGTCGCAGATGCCGGCAAGATCATCCGACAGTCTCGCAAGCTCTGCTGCAAGGCCCTGCCGCTGTTCCAGGCGGTCCAGTACGAGTGCCAGTTCGGCGGCATCGTCCAGTGTCAAAACCCTCCGTGCTTCGGCAAGCGTGACGGCAACCGCCTGACGCTGCGCACCCGTTGCGGCCCTGGCTGACTTTCGTTCAGCGATGGCCTGATGCAACCGTGCCCGCGCATCGGCGGCACGGCGCGTCTCCCCAAGCCTCCTGGTCAGAATTTCAAGCGCCGCCTGGGCGCTGCTGCCGGTGATATCCGCTGCGGCTCTGCTGACCAGGGCTGCGACATCGGCAGCAAAGGCGGCGATGTCGCTTTCAATGCCTTCAACGCTTCGGCCTTCGCGCTCAAAACTCACTTTCGGTGCGGCAACCCCGCGCCAGATGTCCAGCGCCGTCTCCGCCTCCACCAAAGAAGCCTGTGCGGGCAGGCCGATTGCCGTTACTGCCGCAGGCCAGATGGCGGCATGGGCGCCGCCCGCGTCTCTGGCCTTTGCCAGGGCGGCTTCGGCCTCTGCCACATCACGCACCGCGCGTTGTCGGGCAACGTCGCGCTCCCGCGCCTGCGTCCAGGCGCCCTGCAACCCGCTCAACTGGATGCTGGCTTCACGGTGAATGAGATCGGCTGGCAAGGTTGTTTCAGGCCTTCGGCCATGGTCTTGCAGGAGCTGCGCCAGCGCTGCCCGACAGGCTTCGAGACTTGCGGCAAGCGCTGCGGTTTTGCCGCGCCGCTCCAGAGCCAGGGCGCGCCGCATGAGGATGCTGGCGACCTGCTCACGCCACTGGATCATGGCGCTGGGCGGACGCGGAGCAAGACCGCTCGCTGCCCACAATTCCTGCCACACAGCAGCATGGGTCAACCGCTGCGCCTCCAGGCGCGCGCACGTTGTGGCGAGTTGAGCAGAGTGGCGCTGGGCTTCGGCCAGGCGCTCTTCCGCCGCCTCGCGGCGCGCGGCGCGTTCGGCATCGCCCAGCAAGGCGTCAGCCACGTCATCAACGGCCCGGATCAGCGCCTCGGTTTGCGCCAGGCACTCGTGGCGCTGCGCGGCATCGCCGTCAAGGGCGGCGCGCAGACGTTCGAAACCGGCATCGCGCTGCGCCCTGGAAATCTGCAGTTCCGCTTTTGTGGCGCTGGCGCCACCGCGTTTCAGCCGCGCCAGTTCAAGCTCGGAGGTCGATATGGCCTGGTCTGCGGCGGCGATGTCCTTTTGCACCGAACGCTCTTCATCAGCATCTTGCCTGGCAATTTCCACGTGCTGTCCGATACTTGCCAGGTCAGGAAGCGGCAGGGCCGCGAGCGCCTCGGCATTGGGCACTGCCGGATTGAGTGCGGCGACGGCCTCGGCCAGACTCTGCGCCTCAACCGCGCAGGCCGCAAGTTCGTGGCGCAGGCGGTCAGCATCGGCGGGCACGTGGCTCAGGGCCTCGAGTCGCTGCCGGAAAATTCCGGGATCCGCAGCATGCGCCTTGTGTTCATCTTCCACTGCAAGCCGCGCGCACTCCTGCTGCACCTTGTCGCGCTGCAATTCCGCTTCGCCGCAGCGCTCTGCGGCGCGCTTTCCTAAACCGACCAGTTCACGCACCCGCGCCAGCGCTGGATCAGCGGGCAGTTTTTCGAATAGCGACTGATGCGTGGCAAAACCCAGTCGCCGCGCTGCGTCGTCGAGGGCATCACCGGCGGCGCGCTGCGCCTCCTGGCGGCGTGGCAGATCCTCGCTCGCCTTGCGCACCGCGCCGATGCGTTCGCGAGCTGCGTCAATGTCAGTTCCCGATGCCAGCAATGCTTCGTTGATGGTGAGACCGGCAATGGCCGAGACATCGGTCGCATCATCGCCCGCGAGCCGGCTGAGCTCTGCGGCAATATCCGTATCGGTGATCAATGCCACCCGCCAGTTCGCAACCATCTGGCCCGGCAGCATCGGCAGGTCGGAGAAACCGGCAAGCTCAAGGCCAAGAACTTCAAGCCTTGCGAGTTTGGGCCGGGTGCGGACATGGCGCTGCAGCCGCGCCAGGTCGCGCCCGGCCTGAGTGTGCGCCCCGGTGCAAGTTGCGTGGTTCTGGTCCGCCGCCGCCACCGCCGCTTCGGCGGCCTGCAGCGCATCGGCGGTCACGATGGCGTCGCGCAGGCGGCGTTCGGCGGCATCGTGACGCTCCGCAGCCAGATAGAATAATTTTCCCGAGGACTTGCGCGGGGTGAACAGCGCCTCGGCCTCAAGGTTCAGCTTTTCCCGCAAATGCGACAGCGCGGTGAGACCGGCCGAGCCCGCCGCCAGCGTTTCTGCAAGCCGCCCGCCAGCTTTGAGCAACTCCTCGCCACCGCGGCGCAATTCCGCCGCGGTGAGACCGAACTCGCTGCTGAACATCTCGCGGGTCACAGCTCCGAGGACCGGCGCCAGCAGCATGTCCGGCAGCGGCTGGTCATTGCCATCGACCAGTGTATTTCTGCTCCCCTTGCGGCGGCGAAACACCAGCGTTTCGCCGCTGGCGAGGCGACACTCGCCGCCGATGCGCAGCATCTTGGCGTCATGGTCGAAGTCATAGACGGTGCGGTGGCCAAATCCGAACAGCAGGTCGCCAATCGCCGACAGTGCCGTGGTCTTGCCGGACTCATTGGCGCCCAGCACCACGTGCAGGGCGGCATCGGCGCGAAACCGCAAGGCTCGGCCGATGAAACCGCCATAGCGTTCCAGTGCCAGGCCGGCGATCCTCACGACGACAGCGCGCCGGCGAGATGATCGGCTGCCAGACCTGCCAGCCTTGCCAGCGCAGCGGGATCGCCGGCACCCAGTTCGCCCCTGAGACCCGCAGGCAGCTTGTCAGCGATGCTGGACATGAGTTCCGCCAGGGTGACCAGGAATTCCGGGTCGCGCGCTGCCTCGGACAGCAGCGCCTCAAGGTCAAGGGCATCGGGTTCAGTTCCTGCCGCCATGATTCGCGGCGGCGCGGTGGTGGCGAGCTTGACTTGCTCGACCCAGCAATCTTCCGCAATCTGGTAACCCAGCGCCCGCGCTTCATCTTCAAGGGCCTCGCGCCGGGCAACGAGGCGCGCATGACAAGGCGGCATGCCGGTGAGGGTCAGGCGCACGGCAAGCGGGCGGCCCTCCGCCTGGCGCTGGACGCGGGCCAGCTCCGCGCCCAGGCAGGCGAGGACCTCCTCTTCGTCGCCGCAGGCGGTAACATCGATGCTTTCATGGGCCCAGCGCGCGCCATCAAGAACCAGCCGCGCCACATCGACAATGCGGCCATCTTCAACCTGCACCCGCACCGCGCCTTTGGGACCGGTTTCCCGGACACTGCGGCCTTGCAGATTGCCGGGATAGACAATCCGCGGATCGGCGCTGACGATCTCGAAGGCATGAATATGGCCGAGCGCCCAGTAGTCATAGCCAAAGCGGCGCAGACTCTCGACATTGCAGGGCGCATAGGTTTCATGGCCGCGACTGCCATCCAGCCCGGTGTGCAGAACACCGATATTGAACCAGCCCTCGCGCTTTGCAGGATAGGTGTCGACGAAATCATCCGGAACTTTGCGGGCGCTGAAACTCCGCCCATGCAGAGCCACCCGGAACCCGTCGAGACAGATCGTCTCCGCCTTGTTCGAGGCAAAGCTGCGCACGCTATCCGGATAGCGCAGCGACCGCGACATGACGCTGTCGGCGTCGTGATTGCCCTTCACCAACAGCGTTGGAACCCCGGCCCGGTGCAGCGCGCCCAGCGCCCGGGCGAAAAACAGTCCGGTGGTTGCGTCTTTCCAGTCACCATCGAAAACATCGCCCGAAATGATCAGAAACGCTGCCTTGCTGGCAATCGTTTCGTCAATCAGCGCCTCAACCGCCCTGCGGCCAGCCTTGGCAAAACGCTCGGCAACGGCAGGGTCCCTCAAGCCCAGCCCGGCGAAGGGGCTGTCAATATGGAGGTCGGCGGCATGAATGAATGTGAAGTCCATGACAGAGTAGGCTCTACACGGCATTCAGCCTTGCGGCCACCGATTGCACAGCGACCATCATTGGTTCCACTCGAAGGCCTGCACCGACTTTTCCGCCACTTGCCGCATGATGGGAATTTGTTCAAGAGACAGGCCCGCATCAATGTCGCGCCCGACCAGGGCCAGTTGCTTCCAGGCCGGATGGCTGGTTTTTCCGTCGCCACGCAATACCAGCGCTGAAATGGCGAATTGCCGCGCCCAAAAAGCGCGCCGCGGCGGCAGATAGTCGGTCATCAGCCTGGCAATGCGCTGCCTTGTGCCCTTGACAGGATAGAGCAGATTTTCCAGCGCTTCACCTGCTTCAAACCATTGACCGCGGAATTCGCTGCCCAACGGCGCTGCATGCGCGTTTGCAACGGCAGCCGGGCCGGTTTGTTCAGGCGGCAGCCCGGCCAGCAGCTTCACCAGGATTTCCCTGGGAGTGGCGCTATCGGGTTGAATGGGCCCCAGACCAAGACTCTCCACCACCTCGATCAGCTTGAACGGCGGCAGGGTACCGGAAGCGCTGCCATCAGCGAGTGCCGGGGCCAGCATGGCCGCAAAGCCGGCCAAATCCGTTTCCACCATCAAAACAGATGATTTCATCTGGCGGACCATGTCGTCCATGACGGATTTGGGCACGTCCGGCAAAACCATGGCATCAACAACACCGGCAGGCTTCATCATGACAGTTGCCACCTGGTAGCGAGCGCCACTCCTGAGCGTTGCCACCAAGTTTCGTGTGCCTGAACCATCGCAGACCGAGGCATAGCACTTGATCAATTTGGGCAATTCTGTTTTGACTGGCGGCAAGGCATTCAACCGCATGGCGCGAATGGGTGTGTCCAGCAGGACTTGCCGCTCCCGGGGCAGCCAGGGCCGCATGCGCACCAGCCGCTCGACCAACGAGCTTTCCACCGGTGCCTGCTGCGCCGATATGGCCAGGGTGGCAGCCATGGACTGCGCAAGAACCGGATCAGGATGCAGCAGGAAGCCGGAGACGGCCTGGGTGACCATGGTCTTGCGGCCAGCCACAAGTTTTTGCAGAACCGACCCGCCGACTTCCGGCGGCAGACTGGCCAGCAGCGAACTGACATGCTCATGCATATCAAATGGATTGTCGCCAAACTGGCCGATCATCTCCAGCAGCGTTTCCACCAGCGACTGTTCGGTTGCGGCTTCGAGGCCCGTCGGCACCTCGTGCAATCCCTCCGCCACAGCCTTGCGCAGACTGTCAGGGACGGCCAGGCCGGCGTCGCCAAAAACCTTGCCCAGCATGATCATGTCGACCGGACTGATTGAACGCGATTCAATGGCGTTGTCCAGCAGATCAAGGATCGTCTGGATATCCTCCCGCGCGCCCCGGTCACCGCCGTTGGCGGACACCTTGAGTTCGCCAAGTTCAATGACCAAATCAGACAAATACTGATCCATGGCATCTTCGTTGATGTCATCGTTTGCGCAGATCGCCAAATATTCAGAGAACAGGCTGACCACACTCTCCGGGTCCAGAAATTCAGACCCAAAACCCATCTCCTCCCGCATCATCTGTCGCAACTCGGCAACCGTGCCTGCATCCAGACTATTCAAGACGTCCAAAATGGGATGGCCGACCTTGCGCGCCTTTCTGGTTGGCGATTTTGCCCTTGGCTGCTTGCGAGCTTTTCTCATCGATATGGTCCTCTTGCCTTTGCCGGGACAACAAGTTGCGGTGGCATATTATTGCCTTGTGACGTGATTCTGAAGTCCCGGCAACAATTGTGTTGCTGCCGCACCCCCCGGCTGAGAATGCCACGACAAGCCAGTTCATCCGCCGCCCGGCACCTGCACTGTCGTGGTGAACTTTTCAACCTCGGCTGCTGATAACTTCAGCCAGCATGGCGTCGGTTCCCGCGCTGGGTCACATGATGACGGATGCTGCATGCATTTGGGGATTGAGTAACGTGTCACCGTAATTCGGGTATTTTTCAATGACGAGGATTATGCGTTCTCAGGGCGATTCAGTAAACTGCGCGCAGGCCAACGGATCAGTCAGAATTATTGGGTCCCCCCAACCCTCATCCTGAGGTGCGAGCGCCGTAGCGAGCCTCGAAGGACGGTTGCAGGTTCCGCACCGTGGGCCCTTCCAGGCGTGGCTAAGGGCTTGTAAGGAAATAAGTGACTCGATGCAAAGTGAACCACCACCCCACGACCGTCATCCCAGCGAAAGCTGGGATCCAGCCTGCGGCTTGAACAGGCCTTGATTATCGAAGCTCCGTTACGCTGAAAGCTGGATGCCAGCTTGTCCCTGGCATGACGAAACTAGGGAGCGAGCCGCCTCGACTCGAAGCTGTTATTTCCTGACAAGCCCTAAGGCGACACCCAACAATAAATGAATTGCTTGCGCGACATGTTGCCGCCTTGCTGCCTGGGAGCGCGGGCGTCTCGCCCGCCCTCTTCGTCCTCGCCCGCCTCGTCGCGGGAGAGGAAGGGGACCCATCGCGAAGCGACTCCCCGAACGCGCTTGCGCCGCCATGATTGTTGGCAATTCGGCAGCGCCGGACTATGCTTCGGCCAGACCCCGAGGGACCATGCCATGCCGCGCGCAATCATCAGGCTTGCTGCCG
>JANOTU010000075.1:0-3921 GCA_031416515.1 Hyphomicrobiales bacterium | reverse complement strand
GACACCCGCAACGCCAATGTCGAGGCCGAACCCGCCCACGGCCGCGGCTGGTATGAAGTGCAGGACGCGGCCTCGCAGGCTGCTGCTGAGATGTCAGGCGCCAAGCCAGGCGAATTCGTGGTTGATCTCTGCGCCGGCGCTGGCGGCAAGACCCTGGCGCTCGCCGCCATGATGCAGAACAAGGGCAAGCTCATCGCCCATGACCAGGACCGCCACCGCCTGCGCCCGATCTTCGAGCGCCTGACAAGGGCCGGGGTTGAAAATGTCGAGGTCATCGCCGCTGAAGATGGCGACAAGCTCGTCGCCATGGGCGGCTTCGATTGTGTCTTCATCGACGCCCCCTGTTCCGGCTCGGGCGCCTGGCGCAGAAAGCCCGACGCCAAATGGCGCCTCACCCAGAAGCAGCTCCAGCAACGCATCACCGACCAGCGCGATGTCATGGAGCGCGGCGCCAAGCTGGTGAAAGTCGGCGGGCGGATGGTCTACGTCACCTGTTCGGTGCTGCCCGAGGAGAACGAGGCCCAGGTCGCGGTGTTCCTCGACCGCCACAAGGAGTTCAAATCGGGCGAAACCCGGCTGCTGACCCCGGCCCAGCACAAGACTGATGGCTTCTTCATCGCCGTTCTGCGCAAGGCCTGACCGGACTATTGGCGGAACTCCCCCATTGCGTTTTACCATGGCCCTCAATCGAGCGGCCCCTTGGATTTCAGCGATACCCCTTTGACAGGGGCCTTGCGCTCGCAATTCTGGAGTATGCCCCAATATAGCCCATTGACCGTACGCTGTCAAGGAAAAAATGCGCAGAGAAGGAAATTTAATTATTTCGCGCCAGGAACCGCGCCATGGCTTTCAGCGTCTCGTCGCTGACATGGTGTTCAATTCCTTCCGAATCAGCGCGCGCCGCGTCAGCGCCAACACCCAGCGCCAGCAGAAACCCTTCCACAATCTTGTGCTTGCGGCGGCCATTGTCGGCCATGGTCCAGCCTTCGGTGGTCAGAAAAATCGCCCGGTAAGGTTCCTGTGTGACCAGGCCCGCATCCTGCAAGCGCTTCAGGGTTTTAACCACCGTGGCATTGGCCACCCCCAGCCGCATCGCCACATCAGTGCCGCGCGCTTCGCCGCGCTCGTCGATCAAATCGGCGATCAGTTCAACATAATCCTCCGCCAGTTCCGACTGATGGTCGGTGCGGATGCGCTGGAACGCCGCTGAGCGCAGCTTTGCAGTTTGTCTCTTTGGCCTCACCACAGTCATTCACTTGGGTTCCTTGCTTCCGCCAAGATTAGCCTATTGACTATTGTTTAGCCAGTGCTAAACTTTGCTTGAATGTTGAGGCAATCAGATGAAAGCTACCCCATCCTTGGTTGACGTGAGCCGACGCGGCTTTCTGCGGCGGGCCGCTGCCGCAGGGACCCTGATGCCGCTGGCAGGCGCTCCGGCGCTGGCGCAAACTGCCAGCAGCCGTGCCAGCCATGACCTGCACGGGCAGTACGGCAACCGGCTGGTGGGAGAAGTCAACCATGTGGCCAATGGTTTCGATCCGCACAAGATCGTGTGGGACTTTGATGCAGGCACTGTTTCGACGGCTGCCGATGGCGGCTTGGTTCGGGAATGGACGATCACTGCCATTGATCACGATTTTGAAGTGGCGCCCGGCATCACGTTCGCAGGCTGGTCCTACAATGGTCGAATCCCCGGCCCCACGCTGCGCTGCACCGAGGGCGAGCGCCTGCGCATCCGGTTCATAAACAGCGGCGCGCACCCGCACTCCATGCATTTTCATGGCATCCACGCGGCGCGCATGGACGGTGTGCCGGGGGCCGGCATGGTGGAGCCGGGTGATGAGTTCACCTACGAGTTCGATGCCCGGCCATTCGGCTGCCACCACTACCACTGCCACGCCATTCCGCTGAAGCGCCATATCCACAAAGGCCTCTACGGCGCTTTCATCATCGATCCGGACCCGGCGCGTCACCCGGAGGCGCGCGACACGGCGGCATCGCGCCTCATGGGATCTCCAGAGAATGCGCAATGGCAGGAACTGGTGATGGTGATGAACGCCTTTGACACCAATTTCGACGACGAAAACGAATTTTACGCCGTCAACTCAATCCCGTTTGCTTATTTTGACAGGCCAATCCGCATCGAGAAGACGCGACCGATCCGCATCTACCTTGTCAACATGACGGAATTCGATCCGATCAACTCACTGCATGTGCATGCCAATTTCTTTGATTTCTACGACCACGGCACGACACTGACACCGACTCATCGCACCATTGACACGGTGATGATGTGCCAGGCGCAGCGGGGCATAATCGAAATGTCCTTCGCCCAGCATGAATCCGGCATCTACATGTTCCACGCTCATCAGTCCGAGTTCGCTGAACTTGGCTGGATGAGCCATTTCGAGGTGGTATGATGACCCGCTCGTGGATGTGGCTGGCAGTTCCGGTCCTGCTACTGGCCGCAACCGTGGCGTTGCTGTTGACATGGCGGCCGCTCGACCGATTGTCGCAGCAAGCGCCGCCCGTCGAAGAGGTGGCAATCGAGCGGGTGAGACTGACTCCCGGCATGGTCTCGCTGGACGTGCGCACCGATGGTTCGACGCCCGTGGTTATCGCTCAGGTGCAGGTTGACACGGCCTACCGCCTGTTCACGGCAACCAGGACCGGTCCGGGCGCGCGGCTCGGCCGCACGCGCATCGACATCGCCTATCCCTGGATCGACGGCGAGGCCCATCACATCGCCTTGCTGACATCGACAGGCGCCGTGATCGAGCATACAATCGAGGTTGCAACGGCAACGCCTGCGCTTTCCAGCGTCTCGCTGGGGCTGCTGGCGGCGGTGGGCCTGCTGCTCGGCGCCGTTCCGGTGGCGATAGGACTTCTCGCGTGGCCCGCCATGCGCTCGCTGACGCGCCCGGCGATGAATTTCCTGCTGGCGCTTACGATCGGTCTCCTTGGCTTTCTTCTGATCGATACAATCGGCGAGGGACTCGAAGCGGCGGCGGAAACCATCGGGCGGTTGCGGGGGACGGCATTGTTCTGGGTCATGTTTTTGGTTACAGCGCTTGTTCTTCTGGCTCTGGGGCGGGCCAAGGGGGTTGCGCCGGAGGGCCTCAGACTTGCGACTTTCATCGCATTGGGCATTGGAGTTCACAATCTGGGCGAGGGGCTGGCGGTAGGCGCCGCACTCGCAACCGGGGCTGCGGCGCTGGCAACTTTTCTTGTCATCGGCTTCACCATCCACAATGTCACGGAGGGCATAGGCATTGCCGCGCCCCTGGCCGACGAGCGCCCCAAGTTGCTCCATTTTGCCGGGCTTGCGGCTCTGGCAGGGCTGCCTGCCATCGTTGGCACCATTGTCGGCACCCAGGCTGTCAGTCCTCTGTGGATCGCCGTGTGCTTCGGCATCGGCGCGGGCGCCATACTGCAGGTAATCATCGAGGTGGGCGCGCTGATCGCCCGCCGCTCGGCTCCTGGGCAATGGCTCTCGCCGCACATTGCAGCGGGTGTCAGCGCGGGCCTTGGCATCATGTACGCGACCGCGCTGCTGGTCTGAATTGAGCGAAACCTCCGAGACTACAATAGACACCCACGCCGCGCCGGAGAACGAGCGCTCCGCATGGCGCCGTCAGCGTGGCGAACCCTCGCTGGCGGAAGTCTTCCGCTCCATCCACATCAACAAGTCCGGCGGCACGCTCCGCCGCGTCATGGCTTTTGTGGGGCCGGGTTACCTCGTCGCGGTGGGCTACATGGACCCCGGCAACTGGGCCACGTCCATCGCCGGCGGCGCGCAATTCGGCTACGCGCTGCTCGCCGTAGCGCTGATGTCCAACATCATGGCCATCATCCTGCAATCACTGTGCGCGAGGCTCGCCATCGGTTTGGGCCGCGATCTGGCGCAAGCCTGCCGCGATG
>JANOTU010000074.1:0-2405 GCA_031416515.1 Hyphomicrobiales bacterium | reverse complement strand
GCCGTAGTGTACGGAGCCTCGATCAGGTCAGAGTTCATGGTGTCGGCGCTGGTAACGGCGTCAAGGCAGGAAACGGGCCACACTTCGGCTTACACACCTGTCTGGCTCAAACCGGGCAAGTCGCAGTAACACACCCGGTGGCAAGCAAGGCACTCCCGATGTGGAAAAACCATCGACTGGAGAGCCGTATGCGGGAAAACCGCCCGTACGGTTCGGAGGGCGGGGAGGCGAAAGTTCTTCCCGACCCCTATCGAGGAAGCATGCGCTTACTTGGCATCCATCCGGCGGAACCACAGCACCTATTGTTGGCTGTCGCCTTAGCGGACCATGCCTTCACCCAACTCTCCATGGCCGGGCTTGACCCGGCCACCCAGACTTCGAGTCTCATGCTCAATGCCGACCAGCCGTATAGCCGACGGGCTGGGTCACCGGCTCAAGGCCGGTGATGGAGAGAGTGAGAAATCTCTGTCCATTCTTGATGAAGTTCTACCGGTGCTCGAACTCGGGCTTGCGCTTTTCCACGAAGGCTTTCATTCCTTCTTTTTGGTCGTGGGTTGCGAACAGGGAGAGAAACGACCGGCGCTCGAACAGCACGCCTTCGCTGAGCGAAGTCTCAAAGGCCCGGTTCACGGCTTCTTTTGCCAGTCTCACGCTGGGTTGCGAATATGTGGCAATTTTCTGTGCTGCGGCCAGCGCTTCGTCCATCAGTCTGTCGGCGGCCACCAGGCGCGACACCAGCCCGCAGCGCTCGGCTTCGCTCGCGTCCATCATGCGGCCTGTCAAAATCATGTCCATGGCCTTGGCCTTGCCGATGGAGCGGGCCAGGCGCTGGGTGCCGCCCGCACCCGGAAAGATGGCCAAGGTGATCTCGGGCTGGCTGAATTTCGCCGTGTCGGCGGCGATGATGAAATCACACGCCATGGCAAGCTCGCAGGCGCCGCCGAAACAAAAGCCCGAGACTGCGGCAATCACCGGTTTTTTTACCTCAGCCACAGCGCCCAGCGTCTTGGTGAAGTTCTCCATATGCGGATCGCCAAACATCTGACCGGCCATCTCCTTGACATCAGCGCCAGCAGCAAAGGCCTTCTCGCTCCCCGTGATGATGATGCAGCCAATGGCGGGATCAGCGTCAAGCGCGCCAAGCGCTGCGCCGATTTCACCTGCCATCCGCATATTGAGCGCGTTCAGCGCCTTGGGGCGGTTAAGCGTGATGATGCCGACGTTTGTTTTTGTTTCAACAAGGATGGTCTCGTAGGCCATGGCCGCACTCCTATTTCTGGCAGGCCCCGCAATAGAACGTGGATCGGCCCCCCTGCACAAGTCTTTTTATGGCCCGCCCGCAAGTCTTGCAGGCTTCGCCCTCGCGGTCATAGACCGAAAAGCGGTGCTGAAAATAACCGCTGTCGCCATTGGCATGGGCGAAATCCTGCAAGGTGGAGCCGCCCGCGGAAATCGCCTCGGAGAGAATATCGCGGATGTGGCGGATAAGGCTGTCGAGCCGGGGATCACCCGCTTTCAGCGTTCCAGCCTTGCGCCTGGGCGAAAGCCCGCTGCGGTGCAGCGCCTCGCAGACATAGATATTGCCGAGGCCGGCGATAATGCGCTGGTCGAGCAGGGCGGCTTTCAGCGGCGCTGATTTCTTGTGGAAAGCCTGCGCCAGCATCTCGGCATTGAGTTCATTGCCAAGGGGTTCAACGCCCAGGTTCTTGAGGAGGCGGTGTTCGTCTCCGGCGAACACATCCATCATGCCAAAGCGGCGGGGATCGCTGTAGACAATGCTGGGGCCAGTATCGAGATGGAACACCACATGATCATGCGCGCCGTCGCCCGCAGCGCCGATACTGAAACGCCCGGTCATGCCCAGATGCATCAGCAGGCTGTCCCCGCCTTCAATTCCGCCCACAATATATTTGGCGCGGCGCGTGAGGCCCAAGACCCGCTTGCCAGCAAGTCTCACCGCAAAATCCGCCGGAAAAGGAAACCGTAAATTCGCGCGGCGCAATTCAACAGAAACAATCCGGCGTCCCACCAACACAGGCTCCAACCCGCGCATGACAGTCTCGACTTCGGGAAGTTCAGGCATGATGCAGCGGGTTAAACGGCGCAAGGCCTGACCGCAAGTGGCCCAGCGCGATTTATGTCACCACGCACTCTACTGGTTCACGCCACAGGCTATGATTTATCCGCAGATTACGCAGAAAAGGCGCAGATTATGAAGGTCGCGTCTGCGCCTTCTCTCAAGCTCGGGCCTCACAGTGGGGGAAGCGGGAGTGCCATTCCGGGAAGTTCTACACTACCGTTGCACATTCGTTACATGTGAATTCTGCGGGCAAGAGCGTTTCAGTAAACTGCGCGCAGGCCAACGGATCAGTCACAATTCTTGGGTCCTCCCAGCCCTCATCCTG
>JANOTU010000073.1:0-10358 GCA_031416515.1 Hyphomicrobiales bacterium | reverse complement strand
GGGCAGGCAGGCGAAGCGGCTCAACTGGTTCAAGGCGCCCACCAAAATCAAGAACACCAGCTTCGAATATCCCATTGTCTCGATCAAATGGTATGAAGACGGCGTTCTCAATGTGTCATGGAATTGCATCGACCGGCATTTGAAAAAGCGGGCCGACCAGGTGGCGATCATCTGGGAGGGCGATGACCCTTATTACGACAAGAAAATCACCTACCGCGAACTGCACGAGAATGTCTGCCGCTTCGCCAATGTGCTGAAGAAGAATGGGGCCAGGAAGGGCGACCGCGTCACCATCTACATGCCGATGATTCCGGAGGCAGCCTACGCCATGCTGGCCTGCGCCCGGATTGGGGCGGTGCATTCCGTGGTGTTTGGCGGCTTTTCGCCGGATTCGCTGGCGGGGCGCATCAATGATTGCGATTCGAAGCTGATCATCACGGCGGATGAAGGGTTGCGCGGGTCGAAGAGGGTGCCGCTCAAATTCAACACCGATGAGGCGCTGAAGAAATGCGCTGGCAATGAGAAGGTGATCGTGGTGCGCCGCACTGGCGGGGCTGTCGCCATGCAGGATGGCCGCGATGTCTGGTATCATGACGAGGCGGCGAAAGTATCCGCTGACTGCAAGCCAGAGCGCATGAAGGCCGAAGACCCGCTGTTCATTCTTTATACGTCGGGCTCAACCGGCAAGCCCAAGGGCGTGCTGCACACCACAGGCGGCTATCTCGTCTATGCGGCGATGACGCATCAATATGTCTTCGATTATCATGACGGCGATATCTACTGGTGCACGGCGGACGTGGGCTGGGTGACCGGCCACAGTTATATCGTCTATGGGCCGCTCGCCAATGGGGCCACCACGCTGATGTTTGAGGGTGTGCCCAATTACCCGACGAACTCGCGATTCTGGGATGTGATCGACAAGCACAAGGTGAATATTTTTTATACAGCGCCCACCGCCATTCGCGCGCTGATGGGGGCTGGCGAAGGACCGGTGAAAAAGACCTCACGGAAATCGCTGCGTTTGCTCGGGTCGGTGGGAGAACCGATCAATCCGGAAGCCTGGGAATGGTATCACCGGGTCGTGGGCGACCATCGCTGCCCGATAGTTGATACCTGGTGGCAGACGGAAACGGGCGGCATTCTGATTGCACCGCTGCCCGGCGCCACCAAACTCAAGCCAGGTTCGGCCACGCGGCCCTTCTTCGGCTGCCAGCCAGCGCTGGTTGATGACAAGGGCAATATCCTCGAAGGCGAAGCCTCTGGCAATCTGGTGATTCTCGATTCCTGGCCGGGGCAGATGCGCGGCGTTTACGGCGATCACGACCGCTTCGTGCAGACTTATTTTTCAACCTACAAGGGCATGTATTTCACCGGCGACGGATGCAGGCGCGACAGGCACGGTTACTACTGGATCACGGGCCGCGTTGATGATGTGCTCAACGTCTCGGGCCACAGGCTTGGCACAGCTGAGGTTGAATCAGCCCTGGTCGCCCACCCTAAAGTCGCAGAAGCCGCAGTCGTCGGCTACCCGCACGACATCAAGGGCCAGGGGATTTACTGCTATGTGACGCTGATGGCAGGCGAGCCTGGCGGCGATGATCTCCGTAAGGATCTGGTAGCCCATGTGCGCAAGGACATCGGCCCCTTCGCCAGCCCGGATCAGATTCAATTCGCCCCGGGTCTTCCCAAAACTCGTTCGGGAAAGATCATGCGCCGAATACTCCGCAAGATCGCTGAAGATGATTTCGGCGCCTTGGGCGACATCTCGACGCTGGCTGAGCCGGCGGTTGTGGACGACCTCATTGCCAACCGGCGCAACCGGAAACAAGAATGAAGGTTTTGTGGAGGTTCAGAGCCTTTGACGGGCCGTCACGCGGTCGACTACGACCGGAGTGACGACGCCCGCAAGTCCGCCGATCCACGCCGCGATGGCACCAAGCACGAGGGCGAGGAACCCGATCAAGGCGCCGGTCGAAACCACTTTGGCCGCCGTATCGGCAATTTCCGCCGCCTGCTGCTTGGCGCTGGCAACAGTCTGGTTATAGCGCTGCTCGATTGCCGCAACCTGGGTGCGGGCTTCTTCCACATTGATGTTGCGGGCGGTGGACAGAGTCTGAACCGCGTTTTCCCGAGCCGCATCGGCTTCAGCAGCATCACCCGTCACGAGAGCCTGAATGGCGCTCACAGCGGCATTGTTCAGGGCCTCAGGGTCAGTGCCTGTCGCCTTGATCTGACGTTCGATGATTTCAAGTGGATTGGCGCTGGCCAGGGCAGGACCGGCCGCCTGGGCCACAGTCTGCCCAACACCGCCAACAACTGTCGCAACGCCGCTCAGGGCACCGCCGACGATGCTGCCAACAGCGGTTGTCAGGAGATACAGCATCAGGACCGTTGTGAATGCCCAGGTCGCCAGGCCATGCAACGCTCCCGTTCCGGAAAGGGTTTTGCCCGACATTCGCGCCGCCATGTAGCCGCCGGCGAATGAGCCGATGATGCCCGAAGCAATGTACCAAATGCCCGCCATGGTGGAAAACGCGCCAGCGGATGGGTTGTCGTTGGTTTGGGGATCGAGTGTCGCGACGCCAATTCCGATGCCCAGCATTGACAGGATAATCTGCACAGCCAGGGCCACCACGACACCAGCGAAAATGCCTCCCCAGGAAACCCGGTTCAGCATGATGGTGTGTGCATCCTCGGATGCGGTGATATTCGTGTGCACAACGTCCGATGCGTCGGCGGTTGCGTAGTTGCTCATGGTGTCGCCCTTTCAATGCTTATGGTCGCTTCAACGGCCATAACACAGGGAGGCACCAATAGGTTCCGGAGCAACAGTTAAAGGCGGTGCGCCATTGCCTGCACAAATCGTTGGAAGAGGTAGTGGCTATCCTGGGGGCCGGGGGAGGATTCCGGATGATATTGCACAGAAAAAACCGGGCGGCCTTCGAGTGCCAGGCCTGCGTTGGAGCCGTCAAAGAGGGAGACGTGGGTTTCTTTCACACCCTTGGGCAGGCTTTCGCTGTCCACGGCGAAGCCGTGGTTCATAGAGGTGATTTCCACCTTGCCGGTGGTTAAATCCTTCACCGGGTGATTGGCGCCGTGGTGGCCTTGGTGCATTTTGAGGGTTTTGGCCCCCAGCGCAATCGCCAACATCTGGTGGCCGAGGCAAATGCCGAAGACGGGTTTGCCCGAATCCACCAATTTGCGGATTTCGGGCACGGCATATTCACCTGTGGCCGCCGGATCGCCGGGGCCATTGGAAAGGAACACGCCGTCCGGCTTCATGGCGAGGATGTCTTCAGCGCTTGAAGTGGCGGGAACCACGGTGACATCGCAGCCCGCACTCGTCAGACAACGGAGGATATTGCGCTTGAGGCCGTAGTCGATGGCGACGACTTTGTATGCGCCGCCATTGGCGTTTGTGTGGCCGTCCACCCAGTTCCATTGTTTCTCGTCCCATTCCATGCGCTGGGTGAGGGAAACATCCTTGACCAGATCCATGCCGACGAGGCCGGGCCAGCCGGCTGCCATTTTCCTGAGTTTCGCCACATCAAACTTGCCCTTGGCATGATGGGCGATTACACCATTGGGCATGCCCTTGTCGCGGATGAGCACTGTAAGGGCCCGGGTATCAATGCCCGACAACCCGATGAGGCCGCGCGCCTTCAGCCATTTGTCAAAATGTCGGCCTGAGCGGTAATTGGCGGGCTCGGTGACGGCGGCCTTGACGATGCAGCCCTTGACGCCGGCCGAGGCCGCCAGATTGGTGGTCTCTATATCCTCGTCATTGGTGCCGACATTGCCGATATGGGGAAAGGTGAAGGTGACAATCTGGCCCGCGTAAGAAGGATCAGTGAGCACTTCCTGATAGCCGGTCATGGCGGTGTTGAAGCACACTTCGCCCACGGCCTCGCCTTCAGCGCCAAAGCCAAAGCCTTCCAGCACAGTGCCATCGGCCAGTACCAAAAGGCCGGTCACGCGCTGGGGTTCCCAATCGCCGAATTTTAGAGTTGCAGGCATATCATGAGTCTCCTGAATTTGCGCCGGGTTAAGGGAACCCCGTGCGGGCGTCAAGGTTGCAGCCTCCCGCAAAAACCCCTATTGAGCGGCCATGACCCTCCGCACCACGATCAACGACGCCCTGAAAGATGCCATGAAGTCCGGCGACAAGCGCCGCGTCTCGACGCTGCGCCTGATGAATTCCGCCATCAAGGACAAGGACATTAACTCCCGCACCGATGGCCATGAGTCGGCTTTGACCAATGACGCTGGCCTTGTGGACCTGTTCGCCAAGATGGTGAAGCAGCGCCTCGAAAGCGCTGCGGTCTATGAGCAGGGTGGCCGCCCGGAACTGGCAGCAGCCGAGCGCGAGGAAATCGCCATCATCCAAAGCTTCATGCCCAGGCAGCTTTCCGATGATGACGCCAAAGCGGCGGTCGCAGCGATCATCGCCGCTCTGGGGGCTGCCAGTATCAAGGACATGGGCAAGGTGATGGCTGAGCTTAAAGCCAAATACGCTGGTCAGATGGACATGGCCAAGGCGGGAGCGATTGTGAAATCCCTGTTGGGCTAGCGTGATGCGACTGCTCAATTATGCGATGGGGCGCTTCATCAAGACGGGAAGTCTGCGCATTATTGATGCAGACGGCAGGACCCACGTCCATGCGGGATCGCCCGGTCCGCAGGTGACCATTCGCCTGAGCGACCCCAAGCTGCACCGGGCGCTGTTTCTGAACCCTGAACTCCGCGCAGGCGAGGCCTATATGGATGGCACCCTGATCATCGAGCAGGGAACTTTGCGCGATTTTCTCACCCTCTACGCGCTCAACCGCGCAAACCTGCGCAAGCAGCCGCTGCAACGAGCCCTGAACGCGGGTTACCGGACATTGCGCGGCTGGTATCAGAAAAACCCTGCCGCCACCTCGCGCAAGAATGTGGCGCATCACTATGATCTCTCCAACGAGCTCTATGAACTGTTCCTCGATGCCGACCTCAATTATTCCTGCGCCTATTTTCTGTCCGACAGCGATTCGCTTGAAACCGCCCAGCAGAATAAATTGCGCCACATCGCGGCGAAGCTTGCGCTGAAGCCCGGCCAGCGGGTTCTTGATATCGGCTCAGGTTGGGGCGGCATGGCCATGTATCTGGCGGAGGCAGCAGGAGTCGATGTCACCGGTGTGACGCTGTCGGTTGAGCAACACGCCCTTGCCACCAAACGCGCTGCCCAGCGCGGGCTGTCGGACCGGGTGCGTTTTGAACTCAAGGACTACCGCGAGGTGACCGGAAAATTCGACCGCATCGTCTCAGTCGGCATGTTCGAGCATGTCGGCATCGGCCACTATGATGAGTTCTTTGCCAAAGTCTCTGGCCTCTTGACGGATGACGGTGTCGCCTTGCTCCACTCCATTGGCCGCAAAGGCGGCCCCGGATCAACCGGCGCCTGGGTGCGGAAATATATTTTCCCCGGCGGCTATTCGCCCGCCCTTTCCGAAACCCTGGGGGCCATAGAGCGCACTGGTCTCTGGGCTACCGATATCGAAATCCTGCGCCTCCACTATGCCAAGACGCTTGCCGAATGGGAGCGCCGCTTCCAGGCCAACCGCGCGGCAATCGCCCGTATCCACGACGAGCGCTTCTGCCGCATGTGGGAATTCTACCTGATCATCAGCGAGTTCAGCTTTCTCTACGGCAAACACATGGTGTTCCAGATCCAACTCGCCAAACAGGTGGCAACGCTTCCGCTCGACCGGGGTTATATGGCGCAAGCGGAAGCCGAACTGCTCAAACGATCTTCGTTGGAACTTTCACGGTTTTCTTGATCGCATGTGAGAATGGGCAGACGACATGGGCCTTCTTGGCCAGTGAAGTGGCCACGGCCTTGGAAACGCCGGGGAGTTTCACCTCAAGCTTCACCGCAATACCGAAGCCCTTCTTGTCGTCGCGGGCCCCTAAAGTGACATGCGCCGTCACCGCCGAATCATCTGAAATCGTTACCGGCTTTTTCTCTTTTCCGGCCACGAACTTGATCGCACCCAGATAGCATGTTGAATAAAGCGCCGCAAAAAGCTGTTCGGGATTGTTGCCGTCATCATTGCCGCCCAGCGCTTTTGGTGTGCCGATCTTGAGATCAAGAAATCCGTCAGCCGTCTTGGCCCGGCCACTGCCGCGGCCCCCGGTTGATGTCGCAGTTGCGGTGTAGAGTTTTTTAAGTGCCATTTCTATTCTCCCTGTAAGGGGAGCCAAGTTGTCATGATGTTGTCCGAATCGCAAGAGCCGTTACAGGCTATTTCACTTTTTTCTTGGCCGTCTCATGCTCCATGTAAGAGCGCAGCACCGCATTGATGCGGGTCTGATAGCCCTTGCCCCGTGATTTGAAGAAGGCGAAGACATCAGCATCCACACGGAGACTGACCGGGAGCTTGCCCACAGGATAGTACAATTTGGCCTTGGACCAGTCGAGATCAAGGGGGGCCGCATCAGGATCATCAGCGACAGCGCGGGCGATGTCTTTGTCGGTCAAACGGTTAACGGCTTCCCAGTCGGTATCACCGGGGGGGAGCCTCTCAAGGTCCTTGACTG
The DNA here is from genome assembly GCA_031416515.1 of Hyphomicrobiales bacterium. Taxonomy (GTDB): domain Bacteria; phylum Pseudomonadota; class Alphaproteobacteria; order Rhizobiales; family Aestuariivirgaceae; genus Aestuariivirga. The sequence continues at coordinate 3,782 of JANOTU010000073.1, read as the reverse complement.
AAATGCGAACCAAACCTTCGGCGTTCGGACGGAGTAGCTCTTCGCGCCGAGATGATTCTGATGTTTTCGCCTCGCTCGGTGAAGACGACAACGAGCGTGCTGCCCCTCGCAAGGCCGATGGCGGCATAGCGGTCCTCAGTATCGTGGCTTTCTTGCCGCGCGAGAATTTCCCCGTTGAAGATGCGGGCGGCTTCGTCAAAACCGATGCCGTGCTTGGCGGTGTTGCTCTTTGCTTTTTCATGATCCCATTCAAATCCATGAGGGTTGAACGTCAGCGTCTGCCAATCCTCTTCCACTGCCCAAGCGCTCCGTGTCGTGACGTTTTGTATGTACATCCAGCGCGGGAATCTTGTCAACACACGCAAAAATTGCATTGTGACACCGGTGGTCCACGCTGTTAAATACGCTTATGCGCTTTTCCCCTTCATTTCTTGATGAAATCCGTGGCCGGGTGTCGATCTCTTCGGTGGTTGGCCGCAGGGTCTCCTGGGACCGGCGCAAGAGCAATGTGGGGAAGGGGGATTTCTGGGCGTGCTGTCCGTTTCATGCGGAGAAATCGCCGTCGTTTCATGTCGATGACCGCAAGGGGTTTTATCATTGCTTCGGCTGCAAGGCCTCGGGCGATATATTCACTTTCCTGATTGAGAAAGAGGGGCTGAAATATCCCGAAGCTGTAGAGCGCCTGGCCATGGAGGCGGGCCTTGCCATGCCGCAGGTGTCGGAGGCTGAGGTCGAGCGCGAGGAGCTGCGCGCCTCGCTCTATGATGTGATGGAAATGGCGGCGGCGTTCTTTGAGGCCGAATTGCAGGCCGCGCGCGGAGCCAAGGCGCGGGGCTATCTGGCGGACCGGCAATTGTCGCCCGCGATCCAGAAAGAGTTTCGGCTCGGGTATGCGCCCGGTGAACATTCAGCGCTGCGGAGCTATCTCGCAGGTAAAAATATCACTGCTGAACAGATGATTGAAGCTGGTCTTTTGGTCTCCGGTGAGAAAATTCCCGCGCCATACGATCGGTTTCGCGACCGGTTGATGTTTCCGATCCGTGATCCACGCGGCAAAGTAATTGCTTTTGGAGGCCGCGCACTGAACAAGGATGCGCTTCCCAAATACCTGAATTCACCGGAAACGCCGCTTTTTCACAAGGGCCGAGTCCTTTACAATCTTGACAAGGCCCGCGCGCCTGCCCACGAAACTGGCGCTATCATTGTTGTTGAAGGTTATGTCGATGTGATAGCCATGCACCAGGCAGGGCTCACCCATGCGGTGGCGCCGCTGGGCACAGCATTCACCGAGGATCAACTTGCCCAGCTGTGGAAAATAGCACCCGAACCAATCTTGTGTTTTGATGGCGACAGCGCCGGTATCAAGGCTGCTTACCGCGCGCTTGATCTGGCGCTGCCCCTGCTCAAGCCGGGGCATTCGTTGAAATTTGCGCTTCTGCCAGAGGGCCAGGACCCGGATGATCTGCTAAAATCGGATGGGCCGGAGGCGGTGAAAGCTGTTATCGCCGCCGCCCAGCCTTTGTCCGATGTCATTTTTCAGCGCGCTCTTGGTAACAATGACCGCTCAACCCCGGAGCGTAAAGCCCAGTTTGAGCGTGATCTCCGCGCTCTGGTCGGCCAAATTGGCGATGAGACGGTAAGAAAGCACTATCTGTCAGATGTCGCCGACCGATTGGCCACCCTGTGGCAGAGGCCCGGAGCCAAGGCCCGCACTCCCTGGCAGCCGCGAAAATTTGGTAAGCTAGGTCAAAAACCGTGGGATATCAAAGCTCCGCCATCGCCCCAGCTTCGCGCCATCGCGGGCTCCGGCATGAGCCGCAAGGGCGCGGAGCGGCGCGAGCGGATGATTGTTCTCTCCTTCATCAACCATCCCGAATTGATCCACGACTTTCTCGATGAGTTTTCCACACTGGAATTGGAATCACGGGATCTTGACTCCTTGCGTTCATATCTCATAGATAGCGCCGCTTTGGGATCGGGCCTTGACGGGTCTGCGCTCAAGGACCATCTGACATCAAATGGTATGGGTCCGGTTCTGGACCGCCTATTGAATCAGGCGAGACAACTGAATGAATGGTTCCTTGGGAGCGGGGCAGCGCAAGATGACGCCCGCACAGGCCTTCGCCAGATGATCGCCCTGCACCGGAAAGCTGTCACTCTCGCTGGTGAGTTGAAAGCGGCTGAGGCCGTTTTTGCGACCAGTCCGACGGAGGAAAATCTAGACGCGCTCAACGCGGTGCGCGAGCAGTTGTCGTCCCATATTGGTTCAGAAGCCCAGATCGCGGGTTTCGGGGTCGCCTCGGGAAGGCCCGCTGACGCCATAAGTTGAGTGCAAACATGCTTAAGCGGCGGTTAACGCCGCCACAGCTAGTTTGATCCCGAATCATTGAAGCAAGGACGAAATCTCCATGACCCGTGCCCAGCCGCGCGCCAAGCCGCCCGAAGTCAAAGCCCCGCCGCCCGCTCCCGCTGAGGAAGCTGCGGCCCCTGAGGCAGTAGTGGCGGATTCGCCAATTCTCGATCTCTCCGACGCTGCTGTCAAGCGCATGATAAAGCTCGCCAAGGCGCGGGGCTTTGTCACTTTGGACGAGCTCAACGCGGTCATGCCCTCTGACGACACCTCGCCAGAGCAGATCGAAGACATCATGGCGATGCTCAATGAGATGGGCATCAATGTGGTGGAAAGCGAAGACGAGGCCGACAATGTGGCCACCAATGTCGAAAAGGAGCAGGAAGCGGAAAGCTCCGAGACCGCCGTCATCAAGGTGGAAGCGGCCAAGGTGCCAACCGACCGCACCGATGATCCGGTGCGCATGTACTTGCGCGAAATGGGCCAGGTGGAGCTGCTCTCGCGCGAGGGCGAGATCGCCATCGCCAAGCGCATTGAGGCTGGCCGCGAGGCGATGATCGCAGGGCTTTGCGAAAGCCCCCTCACCTTCCAGGCCATCATCATCTGGCGCGACGAGCTCAACGAAGCCAAGATCCTGCTCCGCGACATCATTGATCTCGAGGCCACATACGCTGGTCCCGACGCCAAGAAGAACCAGATGACGGTGCAGACGCCCGCCCCTTACGTGCCGCCAAAAGAGGAAGTGAAAAAGAAGGCCGAAGCCAAGCGCCCGCCCGAGCAGCGCCGCGCCGCCCAGGCGTTGCGCCGCCCCGGCGAGGATGACTACAGCGACATTCTGTCGCCGGAGGATTTCGACAAGCCGGTCGTCGATGATGATGACGACGATGAGGGCGATGATCTCGGTGTCTCGCTCTCCGCCATGGAAATGGAGCTGAAGCCCAAGGTTCTGGAAATCTTCGACTCCATCGCCAAGCAATATAAGTCGCTCCGCAAGCTGCAGGACCAGGAAGTGGCGGAAGCCACCGAGCTCACCCCCTCGCAGGAGCGCCGCTACAGGAAGCTCCGCGATGACATCATCGCGGAAGTGAAATCGCTGTCGCTGAACAACGCCCGCATCGAGGCGCTGGTCGAGCAGCTTTACGACATCAACAAGCGCCTCAACTCGCTGGAAGGCAGGCTTATGCGCCTGGCCGAGACCTACAAGGTGCCGCGGCCTGAATTCCTCAAAGAATATCAAGGCGATGAGCTCAATGTCGACTGGCTTAAGCGCGTCGGTCGCCTCACCAAGCATGGCTGGAAGAAATTCGTCAATGACGAAAAGGAGTCGATCAAGGTCATCCGCGACGAGATTTACGAACTCGCCACCGCCACCGGCCTGCAAATCCCCGAATACCGCCGCATCGTTTCCATGGTTCAGAAAGGCGAGCGCGAG
>JANOTU010000072.1:0-3049 GCA_031416515.1 Hyphomicrobiales bacterium | reverse complement strand
CTCAAAGGAATGTGATTCGCGGATTGGCTCAGCATCGCCCAAGTCCACATCGAACAAATGCAGTTTGTCATAACGCGCCGCGATACTGCCATCGGGCGCAAACAGCAACGAGCGGTTGGCCAGCCGCTCGCCAGAACCCTTCAAGGCAAACGACCCGGCATTGAGCCAGATGCCCAGCGATTTCGCCAGTTCTGAAAACCCCGCCACAGAAATATCCTCAGCCTCAAGCCGCGCCAGCGCCCTGAGGCGCTGCTTGTCGGGTTCGATGATGTTGGAAATCTCCGGCGTGGTCACATACTGCGCCCCCAGCCATCGCGCCTCGCGAATCAACTCAGACGCATCGCTGAGATTGCGGGCCATGTCCGCGCCCGAACGCATCTGGATGGCGGCGGCCTTGAAAATCACGGCGCAGCCAGAAGGGGATCAAGTTCCCCTTGATGCTCCAGTTCATGAAGATCGTCGCTACCGCCCACATGCGCCGCGCCGATAAAAATCTGCGGCACTGTGCGGGCCCCGCCCGCGCGCGTCATCATGCGCTGGCGCGCGCCCGCATCCTGGCTCACATCAATTTCTTCAAATGCGGCGCCTATGCGGGCGAGCAGGGCCTTGGCCCGCTGGCAATAGCCACAGAAGGGCGTTGTGTAGATAGTGATTTTGGATTCTGTCATGATGGCCTCAGATATGGAACCGCTTCGGCTCAAGGACAAGGGCAAAGGTGAGCACATCCACACGGGCGGCCCCGGCGTCCTTCAAAACCTGGGCGCAGGCCCCTGCCGTGGCTCCGGTCGTCAAAACATCATCCACCAGCACAATGTTCCGCCCGGCAATCTGACTTTGAACAACTTGAAATGCCCCCTTCACATTTTTCTGCCGTTCCTTGTTGTCCAACCCCACTTGCGAGGTTGTCGCCTTTATGCGCAGCAGAATATCCACAACGCAGCGCTTGCCCGAATGCTTCGCAAGCTGCGTTGCCAGATAGGCTGACTGGTTGAAGCGTCTCGCCCACAGCTTGGCGCGGTGCAGCGGCACGGGCAGCAGCAAGTCCGCATCACGCAGAAGCGCCCGGCCAGCCCGCGCCATCATCCGCGCCATCAAAATCCCCGCCTCCTGGTTGTCGTGATATTTCAACCCATGCACCAAGGGCCTTGCCGCTTGATCAAATGCCACAGCCGCGCGCGCCCTGTCCCAGGCTGGAGGATTGCTGAGCCCCGCAGCACTCACCGCGCCCTCTCCCTGCTCATGCTCAAAGGGCGTTCCCATCACCTCGCAGACGGGTTCATCAATCTGGCGCAGCTTCGGCCAGCACAAGGCGCAGAGGCTGGAAGCCTCGCCGATTTCGGACCGGCACACCAGGCAGCGCGGCGGTGCGACAAAGTCCACCAGCCCGCGCCAGATTTTCAAGGGTAATGTTTTTTGCACAAATCACCTATACCCACGACAAATGGAGAGCACCCGCCAATGAAATTCACCCATGCCGACCTCGCCCGCCTGTCCGGGTTTTTAGCCGAGGCCGCGACAACCGAGATCATGCCGCGCTTTCGCAAGCTTGCCAATGGCGGCATTCGCGAAAAAACCTCGAACCTTGATCTGGTCACCGATGCCGATGAAGCGGCGGAATGGATGATCCGCGACTGCGTGGCCAAGGCCTGGCCACAGGCGCTGTTCATCGGCGAAGAATCCGTCGAGCGCGACCGCTCGGCTCTGAACCAGATCGCCGATGCTGATCTGGCCATCATTGTTGATCCCGTCGATGGCACCAGCAATTTCGCCTGGGGCCTGCCGCTCTTCGGCGTCATGGCTGCGGTTGTGTCGCAGGGCGAGACCATCGCCGGCATCATCCACGATCCGGTTGGCCGCGACTGGCTGAAAGCGCTTCGCGGTGAAGGCGCCTGGGCGGAAAGCGCCACAGGCGCCACCCGCGCCCTCAAGGTGGCGGCCCCGGTGGTGCTGGCCCAAATGACCGGCACCAGCTCATGGTATCAAATGCCGGAACCACAGCGCTCCGCCACTGCCGCCAATCTGGCAAAACTCCGCGCCACCTTCGCTTACCGCTGTGCGGCTTATGAGTACCGCATGGTGGCGGACGGCCTGGTGCATTTCTCCCTGCACCAGAAACTCATGCCGTGGGACCACGCCGCGGGCGTTCTCATTCACGCCGAAGCTGGCGGCTATTCGGCCTGCCTGGACGGCGCGCCCTACACGGCAACACGCCACGACGGCGGCATCATCTCGGCCCCCGACCGGACCAGCTGGGCAGCGCTGCGGGAAGCCCTCATCGGATGATTTTCGACCGGCCCCTTTATGTCGCCCGCATCCACAAGGCCAAGGGCGGTTTTCTGGGCGAGATGGTCACCCTTGAACTGGCCGAGCGCGTGGCCCTCATCACTCGCAAGTTTGCGCACGCCGTCGTCATCGCCCCTGACCCGCACCCCATTGCCGCGATGCTGAAAACCACCGGCACCGCCAGTCAGGTTGCCGAACATGAACTCTCAACCAGCGACAATCTCGGCCTGGGCACCCAGTCCTGCGATGCCATTTTCAGCATTCTTGATCTGCATGCCGTCAATGATGTGCCGGGTCAGCTCGCGCAAATGGCCAGAGCATTGCGTCCCGATGGCTTGTTCCTCGCCTGTCTGTTCGCGGGCGATAGCCTGACCGAACTCCGTCAGTCCTGGCTTGCAGCGGAATCTGAACTCAGGGGCGGCGCAACGCCGCGCGTGGCCCCGATGATCTCCATGCGCGAGTTGGGGGCGCTTTTGCAGCGCGCCGGCCTCGCTCTGCCCGTGGTCGATCTTGACCGCACCATGGTGCGCTATGACAACGCACTTTCCCTGATCCGCGAAATCCATGATCTTGGCATGTCCAACATTTTGAACGCGCGCTCGCGGACCCCGGTCAGCAAGCGCCTGCTCATCGCCGCCGCCAGGCACTACGGCGCGCATTTCTCCGACCCCGACACCCGCATCCGCGCCACCACCGAACTCGCCTGGCTCACCGCCTGGTCCCCCCACGAAAGCCAGCAGCAACCCCTCAAACCCGGCAGCGCCAA
>JANOTU010000071.1:0-2456 GCA_031416515.1 Hyphomicrobiales bacterium | reverse complement strand
CCTGGAACAAGGTGGACGTGGTGCTCACCCCCGCCACGCCAAGCCCGGCCTTCGCGCCGGGCGAAATCACCGACCCTGTGCAGATGTATCTCAATGACATTTTCACCGTCACTGTGAACATGGCGGGCCTGCCCGGCATTGCGGTGCCTGCTGGCATGTCAGCAGACGGCCTGCCGCTCGGGCTTCAGCTCATCGGCAAGCCCTTTGACGAGGAAACGCTGTTCCAGACAGCGGCGGCCATCGAATTGGCCGCCGGGAAATATCAAGCGCCGCAGTGGTGGTGATCTCGTCAAAGGGCCCTCATCCGGCCTTCGGCCACCTTCTCCCATTCGCGAAGGCGCGAACGGGAGAAGGCGATAAAATGATAAAGGCTTTCCAGGTTGTCGCCTTCTCCCGTGCCCCTTGGCATGGGAGAAGGTGGCCGAAGGCCGGATGAGGGCTCTCTCAGCTACTTCATGTGTCACTCACTTCGCTGTCGGCTGTGGCACCATGCGCAAGTAAGGCTTTAGGGTTTTCCAGCCGCCGGGAAATTTTTCTTTCGCCGCCTCGTCTGAAACCGAGGCCAGAATAATGACGTCCTCGCCCTGTTTCCAGTTGGCTGGCGTTGCAACTGATTTGGTGGCGGTGAGCTGCAGTGAATCAATCACGCGCAATATCTCATCGAAATTGCGGCCTGTGCTCATAGGGTAGGACACGATCAGCTTGATCTTCTTGTCGGGCCCGATGATCAGCACATTGCGCACGGTGGCGTTGTCGGCGGCGGTGCGGGTGGCGGCGCTGCCAGAGGCGTTGGGATGGATCATGCCGTAGAGCTTGGCCACATGCAGGTCCTGGTCGCCGATCATCGGGTAATTGACGGATGCGCCAGTGACGTCCTTGATGTCATTCTTCCAGCGCTGGTGATCAGCCACCGTGTCGATGGAAATGCCGATCAGCTTCACGCCGCGCTTGTCGAACTCGTGCTTCATCCGGGCCATGGAGCCAAGCTCGGTGGTGCAGACGGGGGTGAAGTCTTTGGGGTGGGAGAAAAACACCACCCATGAACCGTCGATGTAATCGTGGAACTTTATCCGGCCTTCGGTGGTGTCGGCTTCAAAATCAGGCGCGATATCGCCAAGTTGCAGTGTCATGTCAGCCTCCTTCATGTTGAAGATTGCCACCATACCAAAATTGGGCCCATTTTGCAATATCCGGCTGTTTGCGTGAATCGCCGCAATTGGGCATGTTGGGTAGCACAACGGAGGCACCCATGCGCAATATCCTGTCCATTCCTATCCTGGCCCTGGTCATTGTCGCCTACAATATCTTTGGCGCCACGGGCAGCCAGATCGAAGCTGACTCGCTGGTGCTCGACTGGGCATTGCCCTCTGGGGCCGCAGTGTTTTTCAAAGCGGGCGATATTTTTGTGGTGGCGGGTCTTGTCGCCCTGTTCTTTGAGATCCTCAAGGCCGCCCGCGCCAGCACATCAATCATCCTCGATCATATGTTGTCAACCGCCACATTCGTTGTGGCGCTCATCGAATTCATCCTCGTACCTTTCTGCGGCACAGTCGCCTTCTTTCTCATCATGGTGATGACCCTGATCGATGTGGTGGCGGGCTTCAGCGTTTCCATTCTGGGGGCACGGCGCGATTTCTCAGTGAATGACGGGCAATAGGCGGTGGCGTTCAATGGCTGGCTGGCCCGCGAGATCGGCCTGACAGCGGAGGAGACGGCGCTGTTCCGGCGTCTCTCCAGTCCGGAAAAAATTCAGGACTATCTCACCGCCATGCCCAGCAACGCCGAAGCTGGCGGCGAGACCTGCTATTCCGCCCGCATGGCCGTCCGCCGTAATCTCTGTCACTGCATCGAATCCGCCTTCATCGCCGCCGCCGCCCTGCTGCTGCATGGGCGGCTAGCCCTGTTGATGGACTTTCAGGCGCGTGGCGATGATGATCATGTGGTGGCGCTGTTCCGGCGGGATCGCCACTGGGGCGCTATCTCCAAGAGCAATTCCATCGGCATGCGCTGGCGCGATCCCATTTACAAATCCCCGCGTGAACTCGCCATGAGCTATTTTCACGAATACGCCAAGGGCGCAAAGAAGACCCTGCGGCGCGTCTCCAGGCCCTTCAACATCGGCGCCTTCCGCGCCGAGGACTGGATCACCGCCGAGGCGCATTGCTGGAACATCGCCGGAGAACTCGACGCCGCGCCGCATGTGCCGCTGGTATCATCATCACAAGCCCGGCGACTGCGGGACCGGGAAGATTTTGAGGTTCGTGCTGGGCGGGTCAAGGAATTTGGCTTCTCCTCAGAACCCTGAAAACATCAAGTCAATCGCGGCAATGAATTCAGAATGCTGGCTGGCCACATTCAAAGTGGCGGTGCCGAGCCTGCTGCGTGGAATGCCCGCCATGTCTTGCATGGTCACGCTGTAGCGCTTGCCCTGTAGATCAATGAGCGGATTGAGGCGA
>JANOTU010000070.1:0-10023 GCA_031416515.1 Hyphomicrobiales bacterium | reverse complement strand
GGCCCGGCACACAGAGCTTCCCATTCACGCGCACCGTAATGGTTGGGGGTACCTCTCGCGATCGCCGATGCTTGGTTTTGACTATCCTGCCTGGATGAAGATCTGGCGGTTGGCGGGTGTAGACCATATGCACGTCAATGGCATCGGCAACAAATTCTCCGAACCTGATGAAAGCGTCGTGCGTTCGGCGCGCGCTGTCTCCATTCCCCTGTTCGAAGACAAGCCGTGCACGGTCATGCCGGTGTTCTCATCCGGCCAAACAGTGCGCCAGGTGCGTGCCACCTTCGAGGCGGTCGGTGGGGATGACCTCATCTTTGCCGCGGGCGGCGGTGTCATGGCCCATCCGGGCGGCCCCAAGGCAGGTGTACAAAGCCTTCGCGAGGCCTGGGACGCCGCCATGTCAGGAATCGACATCGAAACGCACGCCTCGACGCATGCTGCGTTGCGTCAGGCGCTGGAGACGTTCAAGTGACGGAGACGTTGCCTCGCGGGCTTCTGCTGGCTTTCTATGGCGATGACTTCACCGGTTCCACGGCGACGCTGGAGGCGCTTGCCTTCGCAGGATTGAAGACAGTGCTGCTCTTCGAAGCCCCGGATGAAAACCTGCTCGACCGCCTTTCGGATTGCCAGGCGATCGGTATCGCCGGGCTGTCACGTTCAAAGACGCCCGGCTGGATGGAAGAAAATCTTACACCTGTCTTCGAGTGTCTCAAAACGGTTGGGCCAAGTCTCACTCATTACAAGATCTGCTCCACTTTTGATTCCGCACCGCATGTCGGGTCGATCGGCAAGGCGGTGGAACTCGGCTCCGGTGTTTTCGGAAATGACTGGACGCCCGTGTTCACCGCCGTTCCCGGCCTCCAGCGCTGGCAGGTGTTCGGCAACCTCTTTGCGGGCGCTCACGGACAAACTTACCGAATTGACCGTCATCCGGTGATGATGCATCATCCGGTGACACCGATGAAAGAGGCCGATCTCCGCCTCCATCTTGGGGCGCAGACCAGCTGGAAAGTGGGGCTCGTTGATGTCGCTGACCTGAAAGCCGGCCGCGCCGAGGCGAAGATTGCGCGCGAAACAGCAGAGGGCGCGCGCATCCTGCTGGTGGACGGGATGGATGATGAGACCATGGCTGCGGCGGGACGGCTGATGTGGGAGGGCCGCACAGCACGGCCCTTCGTGGCTGGCTCGCAGGGCGTCGAATATGCGCTGATCGCCTGGTGGCGGCAGCTGGGATTTCTCAAGGCGGAGTACCCCACAGCGTCCCTGACCAAAGTCAACCGCATCGCTGCCGTTTCAGGCTCTTGCTCGCCGGTGACAGCGCGGCAGATCGACCACGCCGCCGCCTGCGGCTTCGCCACCATTGCCCTGAACACTCACCTTGTCGTTGATAAACGCGACTGGCAAGGGGAACTGGACCGCGCAGCGCGGTTGGCCCGCAAGGCCCTTGCGGAGGGACGCGACTGTCTTGTCCACTCGGCCAAAGGACCGGATGATCCCGAGGTGGCTCTCCTGAATGACGCCATTGCCACCGCGGGCGCAAGCCGGGAGGAGATGAGTATGCAAATCGGTTCAAGCCTGGGGATGGTCCTCAGCAGCCTGGTGAAGGATATGAAGCTGCCACGTGTCGTGGTTTCAGGCGGCGACAGTTCTGGTCAAGCCTGTACCGCCATGGGCCTCACAGCCGTCACGGCTCTGGCCCCACTGGCGCCAGGCGCTCCGCTGTGCCGGGCGACCTCGCGCCATGCTCATCTCGACGGGATCGAGATTGCGCTGAAGGGTGGTCAGATGGGCGGCGAAGATTTCTTCCTTGCTGCCAAGGGTTGAAGCCGAACTCAGCTTGGTGGGCCCCTACGATGAGGACAGCAGCGGTGCGGCCTCCGGTTCCACTGCTCGCCGTTCCTCTGCCGCCTTGTAAGCGGCCTCGACGAGGGCGAATGTCTTGAGGTTGTCGGTGCCACTTGTCTCGGCGTCGTGGCCCGCCTTCCAGGCGCCGATGATGCGGCGCTGGGTGGTCAGCACGCTTTCCTGCAGCGTGTGCCAGGGCTGGGATGTCCACGTCAGCAGGGGCGAGCCAACAAAGCTTTCCTCCGCGGCTCCGCCCTTGGTCACCACCATGCGGAAATCCTCATGGAGCTTGATCGAACCCTTCTCGCCCTCGATGGTGACGAGTGTCTGCAGGATGGGTTCGGGGATCTGGCGCGCCTCATAGGTGGACTCGACGATGCTGACCGCGCCGGAGCAGTGGCGCAAAAGCATGGTGGCCGTGTCCTCGCCGATGTTCTTTGGGTTGCGTTGCTGCGTCTCACAACTCAGGTGGCGCACTTCGCCCAGAAAGAAGCGCGCGAGGTCGAGAATGTGAATGCCACTGTCGAGAATGACCAGCCGCTTCTCCAGGTGGAAATAGGGCTGGGTCTTGTAGACGTCGAAGCCGAAGCGGAAGGAGAGGCGCGCCCAGGACGGAACTCCGATCACGCCGCTGTCGAGCACCCGCTTCACCGCCTGCATGGGGGCTTGGTAGCGAAAGTTCTCGTGCACGGCGAGGGGCACGCCAGCTTGCTCCGCCTGCCGGACCATATCAAGGGCGGTGGCCCAGTCCGGCGCAAGCGGCTTCTGCACGATCGTGCGCACGCCGTGCCTGACCGCGAGGCTGACAACGTCGAAGTGCGTCTCCGTGCGCGTGGCGATGTCAACAAAGTCCAGGGCTTCGGTTGCAAAGAGCGTCACAGGATCGGTGTAGTAGCGTGGAACACCGAAAGTTTCAGCCGCCGCCTTGGCCTTTCCGGGATCGATGTCGCAGACGGCGATCAGCTCAACGCCTTCGGCCCGCATGTCGCGCCATGCGTTGAGGTGATTTTGCGCGAAGAACCCACATCCAATCAGAGCACCCTGCATAATGCCTCCCCAATATCCAATAAAGCAAATTTTAGTTCAGTGTCTTGGCACCCAGCGCCTTCAGGATTCCGAGCGAATCGACCATCGCCCAGTGTTCGACAAGAACGCCATCCTTCAGCTGGAAGAGATCGAAGACTTCCACGTCGATCGCGTTGCCCGTCGGCTCGTAGCCGAACAACGCTCCCGTGTGAGTGCCGCGGAACCGCAAGCACGCCAGCACCTTGTCACCTTCGGCGATGACGGTGTGGATATGAAGGTTGAGGTCCGGCACGCCGGTGAGCAGCACGTCGTGGTGATGTTGCAAGCCCTCGGGGCCGACCACTTCGTAGGGCAGTCCCGGATCGTGGCGCCGGAATCCGGGTGCCACATGCGTGGCCCACCAACCCTTGTCGCCCTTCACAAAGGCAGTGAAGTATTCGAGGGTAATACGCTTGTTCTCTTCAATGGACATCGCGAGTTGATCCTTTAACACGGTTACGCCGGGGCAAATGGCGTTGGCGCTCAAGGGCAACCAGGAAACCCTGCGTGCCGATGTCGAGGTCTTCGTCAACGAGCAGAAAGCCCTGAGGTACAAAGATATAACGATCAGCGCGCAGTCGACGCCGATCATGGCCGCATCAAGCATCGTCGTCGTCGAGAGCCAGCGTGAAGTCGCCGGTCGGATCACCAATGAGACGCGGCTTTACATGACGAGTGCCGCGTCAGAACCGACAATGCCCCAGCAAACTCTACCGCCATCAAACACATCGCCCTCAATCTCGCCCTAAAAGCGCCCGGAAAGGATTCAATCAGCCTCAGACGCAAAACCGCCGCATGGGACGACGACTATCTCGCCAGCCTCATCGCAGCATAGTGGCCTTCACCCGATTCCTCGGTAATCCCGCCTCGCCTCGCAGGCTGGCCACGGAACCTAACCGTCACATCGGGGTTAATATCTTAATCTGAATGAAAGCATAACCCATGAAACGCTTTTTTATGTCCAGCGCGCTCCTCAGCGCCTTGTTGATTTCACCTGTCGAGGCCGCGCCACCCACGTTTTTCGACAACCTTTCGGGAAGCTGGTCCGGTTCGGGCAAGGCCTTTGTGACCAAGTATGGTGACATATCAGCCAATTGCCGCGTGGCAATTTCTGGAGCTGACACCAAGGTTGCCATGGATGGCAGTTGTGGAACGCTGATATTCCGGCAACCATTGGGTCTTTCCATAAGGATTGTCGGCGGCAACAAGTATACTGGCACCTATACTGGCTCCAAAACTGGCCCCGCAAGGCTTGATGGCACCCTTCGTGGAAACCGACTGGTCATGAACATCAGATGGGGTGGACTGGTAAATGGCGACCGGTCAGCGCAAATGGTGCTTGAGCGTACCGGGCCTGACTCCTTTGCCCAGGCAGTCAATGACAGGGTATCTGGCGTAAACCGGAGCACCTCGAGATTTTCATTCAAACGCCGCTGAAAAGCGAGTTCGGATTAAGTGATCTCACCTCAGAATTTTACCCAGCTTTCAGTTCGTTCCCGCGTTGACTATGCCCTGCGGGATCGAGTCCGCTAAGGAGACCCCCAACAATAAGTGCTGCGTTTCTGCCAGTTGGAACCCAGGAAAGTGCATGCTTCCTTGTGAGCCGCAGGCTTCCTGTCGCGCGACAATGAGGATGATATCCCTTTGGCGGCGGCGCGTTCCAGCTTCACCGAAGGGACCTGTTTGTCGCGCTACAGTCGCGTGGTTCTCATCCTGATTGTCGCGCTACACTCGCGGACCACGAGGAAGTAAGGCATCACCAGTATCTGAATCGATTGATCTATTGTTGGGAGTTGCCTGAGCATCTGAAACCCAAGTACCAAACTACGAGGGCCACGCTCAGGACGTGGCTCTTTTATGTTCACGGATGGTCGAATGGCAACGTCGAGATCTGCCAGCAACAGGGCGGTGGCCTTGGCCTTCATCGGGCCACGGCCTCGCTCGGTCTCAGCGCCAGAGGCCGCAAGGGTATTCGTATCGTCGATCAAGAGCATTACCATATGTTCAAATCCTCAGCCCCCTAGTTTAAAATCCCGGCAGGCATTTGTCTCATCGTTGTTGGCACAGAGGGCAAAGCGGGGGGCCATACCAGGCTTCATTGGAAATAACTCTATCGCTATCCTCCCTGTTTCGTGGGAGGATAATGGTGGTCAACACTTGTGAACCTTGGCATAAAGCCCCTCAACCCGCTTGCGGCAATTCAGTTTCCCGCACGCAGAATTTCAAGATACTGGGCATAGGCGAAGACACGGCCGCGTTTCTTGCCGGTGATTTCGTGGATAACCCCCAGCTTCGCCAGCTGCTTGAGCGCGGCATTCACGGTGGGCATGGTCAGGCCTGTCTGCTTCACCATCTGCGGGGCGGTGAAGAAGGGGCTGGTTTTCATGGCGTCATGAAGTTGCAGCGCCGATCCTGTCCGCTCTCCCGCAGCGCTGATCCTTTGCTGATCTCCGGCAAGCAGGGCGGCGATTCTGGTCGCCGACTCGAAGGCTTCATTCGCGGTCGCAGCAACGCCGGTGAGGAAAAATTCCAGCCAGGCCTCCCACGCCCCACGCTCGCGCACCTCCTGGAGGAGGCGGTCGTAATCCGCGCGGTGCGTTTTGAGATAGAGACTGAGATACAGCAGCGGCTCGCGCATGATGCCTTGCGCGCAAAGAAAGAGCGCCACAAGCAAGCGCCCCAGCCTGCCATTGCCGTGGAGAAACGGGTGGATGGACTCAAACTGGACATGCAGCAATCCGGCCTTGATGAGCGGCGGGATATTCGGCGTGTCCGCATTCATGAATGTCTCGAAGGCGCCCAGCGCAGCCATGAGAAGATGCGGCGGCGGGGGAACATACACCGCGTTTCCGGGCCTTGTCCCTCCGACCCAGTTCTGTGAATTTTTGTTAATTGACACAAATGTGCACTGAAGGGTCTCAGAACTGGCGCTGCAATTCCTTGGGTGCTGCGTTGCCATGTCACCGGAACCCGCTCACCACTTCAATCGCCTCCACCAGTCCCAATCTTGAGATGACCACGTCTGGCGGAAAGGCTGTCTTGAAGCGGCTGGCCATGCGGGAGTCGAGGATGACGAAGCAGCCGCGGTCGGTGTTGCTTCTGATCAATCGCCCGAAGGCCTGGCGCAGGCGCAGGCGCACGACCATGTCGGTGTAGGCGTTGCCGCCGAAGTTTTCGCGTCTAGCGCGCTCCAGAATTGTTGGTGTGCCCCAGGGGACGCGGTCCAGCACAATGAGGCGGAGTGAATCGCCGGGGACATCGACACCGTCGCGGACCGCATCGGTGCCGAGCAGGCAGGAATTGCGTTCGGCGCGAAACATATCAACCAGCGTGCCGGTGTCCATGGGGTCGACATGCTGGGCGTAGAGGGGAAGGCCTGCCAGAGCCAAGGGCACAGCCAGGCGCTTGTGCACAGCGCGCAGCCTTGAGATGGCGGTGAAGAGGCCAATGGCCCCGCCGCCGGAGGCGAGGAATAATTCCCGGTAGGCGGCCGCCACCTGGTCCATGTCCTCGCGGCCCACATCATTGACCACAATAATCCGGCTCATGGCCTTGTAATCGAAGGGCGAATCATAGCTCACGCGCTTCACCGGATAGGGGAGATGCACGGCCCCGGTGCGCATCTCCGCATTGGTCCAGTCGTCGGGCACATCCGGCGGGCGGTCTTTGAGCGTAGCCGAGGTGATGATGATGCCGTCGGCGGGTTTCAGCACGGCGATGGCCAGGGGCTCGGTGGGGTCGATCCAATGCGAATGCAGGCCGACATCGGATTCACGGCCGAAATTCTGCTCGATGGAGAACCATTCGATGAACAGCGGGTTCTTCTCTTCCAAAAGGCGTTGCAGCATGTCGATCCATGCGCCCACCACGAATTCGCCGCGGCGCTTGAGCGAGCGCGACAGCGCCTCGATGCGGCCCCGCTCGGCGGTGGCCAGCGTCTCAGCCTCGGTGTCAAGCTTCTTGGCCAGCGCTGCGGCAAGGCCAGCCATGGGCCGCTTCAAATCAATCAGCGCAGCCGCCAGATCGCCTGCGGCCTCCGCCAGCCCGTCCACCAGCGGCGCGCAATCGGTTTCGGCGGTGTTGCCGTTGCTGGCTTGCGCCCGCGCCAAAACCTGTTGGCGCACCAGCGAGAGAAACAGCTCGGTTGGCCCCTCCGGCATGCCGCTTTGCACCCGCGCTGTCCAGCCCGGACCAGGCAAAGCCGCAGAGGCGCGCAAGACTTGTGCCAGCAGTTTTTCACCCTGCGCATTGTCGCTCAACAAATCGCCGATGCGCTCAGCGAGGCCGCGCCCCCGGCGGCGCTCGGTCTCAGCGCCCCGCAGCCAGCGCCGCAGCTCGGAGGTTTCCAAAGCGGTGAGATGACCGGAGAAGGCCCCGTCAGCGGCGTCAAAAAGATGGTGGCCTTCATCGAAGATGATGCGGCGGATGCCGCCGGGCGCGACCTCCTCCTCGCTCACCCCGAGCGCGTGATCAATCGCCGCCTGATGCAGCACCAGCGCATGATTGGCGATCACAATATCAGCCTTGCGGCCCGCGCGCGTCGAGCGCTCGATAAAACACTTCCTGTAATGCGGGCAGGCCGCATAGATGCACTCGCCGCGCCGATCCGTGAGTCCAAGCGAACCTGCGGAAAGCGCCCGGCCCTCGCCGTCGATGGAGACATCGCTGAAGAGAGAAAACAGCCAGGACGGAAAATCACCGCCCACCATGTCGCCGTCGCGCGAAAACCTTGCCCAGCGCGCAATCAGCGCCGCAAGCAGGGACGAGCGCGGGTTTTGCGAGGTGAGGCGGCCAAAGACTTCCTGCATGTTGAGCAGGCAGACATAATTCTCACGGCCCTTGCGGATGACAATACGGGCGCGGCGTTCAGCGGGATCAGCGACAAGGCGGGTGGTTTCCTGATCAAGCTGGCGTTGGAGGTTCTTGGTGTAGGTCGAAACCCAGACGGGCGTATTGTTTTTCCGCGCCCACAGCCAGGCGGCGCTCAAGTAGCCCAGCGTCTTGCCAAGCCCGGTGCCGGCTTCGGCGATCAGAATGTTGTTCTCCTCCTTGCGCTGGCGCGGCAGAAAAGCGTGGGTGGCGGTGCCGGCATATTCCTTCTGCGAGGGGCGAAGCTCGGAGCCCTTGCCGAGTATCTCGTCCAGAAAAGCCTGCGCATCGGCGGGTGACACCGCCTCCTGCCGCCCCGGGGCACGCGCACCTTCATCCTCCCATTCCTCCACCCGGTCCCAGACATTGAGGCCGGTAGCGAAGCTTCCCACATCAAGTTTGGGATTGGCCTGCGTCAGCGCGCCCAGCACCAGCTTTGCCCAGGGCCAGTTGGCGCGGGCCAGATAGGTGGCATTCTCAGCGGCTTCGCGGATCAAGGGATAATGCTTGTTGGCAAGGCGACCCAGCAAATCCTCCGCCACCAACCGCAGCGTGGCGATATCGCTGTCACCCGGTTCCAGCGCCAGCGAGCGGGCAAGACCCACCGGCGTTGGCGTGGCAAAACGCGCCGGGCAGACGAAGGCGAAAAGTTCCGCCACATCGAAATGCTTGGCCGCGCGCGCGCTTGCCCGCGAACCGCTGGCGGCGTTGGCCAGCCGCTCCACCAAAAACGCCGCATGGCAGATGAGATGAGGGCGTGTCGCCAGCCGGGCAAGGCCATCGGCTGCGGAAAACACCCCCTCGCTGCTGGCCATGGATACACCCGCCAGCACCGCAGCTGGCATGTCGAGCGCCATTTTATTGTCATCTTTGAGCATCTATGATTGCTCTTTAACCCCTGCAAGGACGCAGCGCCATGGACCAGAAATTCATCGACCTTTTCGACCGTTTCACCCACGGCGCCATGAACCGCCGCGACTTCATGGAACGCTTGCGCAATCTCGCCGGCGGCGCTGCGGCGGCAACCGCTGTGCTCAGTGTTCTGGAAAACAATTACGCTCACGCGGCCATTATTCCCGAAAACGATGCCCGCATCAAAACTGAACCCGCGACAATCGGCATCCCCGGCTATCTGGTCACACCCGCCCAGCTTTCGGAAAAACCGGGCAGCGTCATCGTCATCCACGAAAACCGTGGCCTCAATCCCCATATCATGGATGTGGCGCGGCGCATGGCGGTTGAAGGCTTTGTGGCCTTCGCACCCGATTATCTTCATGGCCAGGGCGGCACCCCCGCCGATGCCGACAAGGCCCGCGACATGATCGGCACGCTTACCCCTGAAGGCATTCTCGCCGATTCACAAAAAGTCCTCGCCGCCCTGCAGGTCAATGGCAAGGTGGGCGCTGTGGGCTTCTGCTGGGGCGGCGGCCTGGTGAACGCGTTTGCCGTGGGCGATCCAGCCCTCGCCGCCGGCATCGCCTATTACGGCCGTCAGGCGCCTGCCGCCGAAGTTGCCAAAATCACCGCCCCCCTCTTGCTGCACTACGCAGGCCTCGACGAGCGCATCAACGCCGGCATCGCCGATTTTGAAGCCGCCCTCAAAGCCAACAAAAAGACTTACGAACTCCACCTCTACGAAGGCGCCAACCACGCCTTCAACAACGACACCAATGCAGCGCGCTACAACAAGGAGGCAGCGGATTTGGCCTGGGGGCGGACGGTGGGGTTCTTGAAGAAATATCTGGGGTAGAGGACGCTATGTCGCGCTGGCCGCAACAATCCATTGCTTGGCCAGTTTGCGGAAGTCTTGAAACGTGAGTTCGTCGGGATCGAGTCGTTTTTTTGCACAGATGGCGGGAATACATGACAGAAAAGCTTCATATTCGACCGAGATGGCTTTTAATATGGTCGCCAATTCAACAGTGAAAAGCCCCAGGGGGCGGGGATCAGGTAAGAAGGCGTCTACTTGCAGCAAACAAGGAGATGCACATGAGCCAAGGCCGGTCTCACCTGAGCCCCGGAGAAAGATCGCAGATCGCGGTCCTGTTGAAAAGGGGCGACAGCAAGCATGCGATAGGGCGGCGATCTGGTTCACGGGTCCAAGGCCGGTGATGGCGTGGGGGGAAGTGTTGCAACGCTCCCTTCTCCACGAAGTGGAGAAGGTGCCCGACAGGGCGGATGAGGCCGCTTCAGCCAGGCCGGAGCGAACTTGCGCCAAAGGGACCACACCCCCGGCTTCGCCGG
>JANOTU010000069.1:0-10558 GCA_031416515.1 Hyphomicrobiales bacterium | reverse complement strand
TGATTGCCGGACCGACTGTGTACATCTGCGATGAATGTGTGGAACTGTGCATGTATATCATCCGCGAGGAGAACAAATCTTCGCTGTTGAAATCCAAGGACGGTGTTCCAACCCCGCATGAAATCCGCAAAGTGCTCGATGACTATGTCATCGGCCAACTTCACGCCAAGAAGGTTTTGGCGGTGGCGGTTCACAATCATTACAAACGCCTCAACCACGCCGCCAAGAACAATGATGTGGAACTGGCGAAATCCAATATCCTTCTTGTGGGGCCGACAGGCTCCGGCAAGACCTTGCTGGCGCAGACCCTGGCGCGCATTCTCGATGTGCCTTTCACCATGGCCGACGCCACAACATTGACCGAAGCTGGCTATGTCGGCGAAGATGTTGAGAACATCATTCTCAAATTGCTGCAATCGGCTGACTACAACGTGGAACGCGCCCAGCGCGGCATTGTCTATATCGACGAGGTCGACAAGATCAGCCGCAAATCCGACAACCCATCAATCACCCGCGATGTCTCGGGCGAGGGTGTGCAGCAGGCGCTGCTAAAGATTATGGAAGGAACCGTTGCCTCGGTGCCGCCACAGGGCGGGCGCAAGCATCCGCAGCAGGAGTTCCTCCAGGTTGATACGACGAATATTCTGTTCATCTGTGGCGGCGCGTTCGCCGGGTTGGAGCGCATCATCTCCCAGCGCGGGCGTGGATCCGGCATTGGCTTTGGCGCTGAGGTGAAGTCAGTCGATGACCGGCGCACCGGTGCGGTGTTGCGCGAGTTGGAGCCTGAAGATTTGCTGCGCTTTGGCCTGATCCCGGAATTTGTCGGGCGCTTGCCGGTGGTGGCCACGCTTGAGGATCTGGACGAGCCAGCATTGATGCAGATTTTGACTGAGCCCAAGAACGCCCTGGTCAAACAATACCAGCGTCTTTTTGAGATGGAGGGCGTCAAGCTTACCTTCCCGGAAGAAGCCCTGCATTCCATTTCGAGGCGCGCCATTGACCGCAAAACCGGGGCCCGGGGCTTGCGCTCAATTATGGAATCGATCCTGCTGGAGACCATGTTTGACCTCCCCGCCATGATCGGTGTTGAGGAAGTGGTGATTTCCAAGGATGTTGTTGACGGCGACGCCAAGCCGCTGCTGATTTATGCTGACCGCGACAAGCAAGGCAACATCAAACTGGCCCCGGCGGCTTCGGCTTAAAAAAAGAATCACCACGAAGGCACGAATGTCACGAAGGCAGGAAAGGGAGCCTGCGCCGCCGCCCTTCCTTGTGTGCAATGTGACTTTGTGGTGAATCTTCCTCCTCCCCTTGAAATACTTCACACCAGCATCCATTTCTCGCATTAACACCGGGATTGTGCTTATATATCCCTCAATATGAGTCACGAAGGGATGTGAAAACCATGAATACACCAGTGAAGCCAATTCCTCCCGGAAGTTTTGAAACCCTTCCCGTTTTGCCGCTCCGCGACATCGTGGTGTTTCCGCACATGATCGTGCCGCTCTTCGTCGGGCGCGAGAAGTCCATCAAGGCGCTGGAAGAGGTGATGCGCGAAGACAAGCGCATTCTCTTGGTGGCGCAGAAAAACCCCGGCGATGATGATCCGGCCATTGACGCGATTTACACGGTGGGCACCATGGCGCAGGTGCTGCAATTGCTGAAGCTGCCCGATGGGACCGTGAAGGTTCTGGTTGAGGGCACTGAGCGCGCGCGGGTTCACGCTTTTACATCACGAACTGATTTCTTTGAAGCTGAGGTTGAAGTCACCCCCAACGTGGTGGGCGCTGATACGGAAATGGAAGCCTTGGCGCGCACCGCCATGGCGCAGTTTGAAAGCTACGTGAAACTCAACAAGAAATTGCCGCAAGAGGTTCTGGCCTCGATCAGCCAGATCACCGATCTGGCCAAGCTCGCTGACACCATTTCTGCGCATCTGGCCATCAAGATTCCGGAAAAGCAGGAGCTTCTCGAAATGACCTCCGTGCAGGCGCGGCTTGAAAAAGTCTTTGCGCTGATGGAGGGGGAGATTTCCGTGCTGCAGGTGGAAAAGCGCATTCGCAGCCGGGTGAAGCGCCAGATGGAGAAGACCCAGCGTGAATATTATCTCAATGAGCAGATGAAGGCCATCCAGAAGGAACTGGGCGACGGCGAAGAGCGCGACGAGATCGGCGAAATTGAAAAGCGCGTCAAGGAAACCAAGTTCTCCAAGGAGGCGCGCGAGCGCGCTGATGCCGAAATCAAGAAGCTCCGCCAGATGAGCCCCATGTCGGCGGAAGCCACGGTGGTTCGCAATTATCTCGACTGGCTGCTGTCGCTCCCCTGGAACCAGAAGTCCAAGATCAAGAAGGATCTGGGTTTTGCTGAAGGTGTGCTCAATACCGATCACTTTGGCCTCGACAAGGTGAAGGAACGTATTCTCGAATATCTCGCGGTGCAAACCCGGACCAACAAGCTTCGCGGGCCAATCCTCTGCCTGGTTGGCCCCCCCGGTGTTGGCAAGACGTCGCTTGGTAAATCAATCGCCAAGGCCACGGGCCGCGAGTTCATCCGCATGTCGCTGGGTGGGGTGCGCGATGAAGCTGAAATTCGCGGGCACCGCCGCACTTATATTGGCTCTATGCCCGGCAAGGTCATCCAGTCGATGAAGAAGGCCAAGAAATCCAATCCCCTGTTCCTGCTCGACGAGATCGACAAGATGGGCCAGGATTTTCGCGGCGATCCGTCATCGGCCCTGCTTGAGGTTTTGGACCCGGAACAGAATGCAACATTCATGGACCACTATCTGGAGGTTGAATATGACCTCTCGAATGTGATGTTTGTGACGACATCGAACACGCTGAACATTCCGCCAGCGCTGCTTGACCGCATGGAGATCATCCGCATTGCGGGGTACACGGAGGAAGAGAAGGTCGAGATCGCCAAGCGTCATCTCATCCCCAAATCCTCCGAGCATCACGGGCTGCAGCCGAAGGAATTCGAGATCACCGACGAGGCTATTTACGAGGTTCTGCGGAGCTACACCCGCGAGGCCGGCGTCCGCAATCTTGAGCGCGAGATCAACACGCTTGCCCGCAAGGCGGTCAAGGACATCATGACCTCCAAGAAAAAGAAGGTCAGGGTGACGCCGGAAGTTGTCAATGAATATCTCGGTGTCAAGAAATACCGCCACGGCGAATCAGAACGCGAGGACATGGTGGGCGTGGTAACGGGTCTGGCCTGGACCGAAGTGGGCGGTGAAATTCTCACCATTGAGGCCCTCATGATGCCGGGCAAGGGCAAGATGACGGTGACCGGCAACTTGCGCGATGTGATGAAGGAGTCGATCTCGGCCGCCTCATCCTACGTGCGTTCGAAAGCTACCACCATCGGCGTGAAGCCGCCGATGTTCGACAAGCGCGACATTCACGTCCATGTGCCGGAAGGCGCAACCCCCAAGGACGGGCCATCGGCCGGCATTGGCATGGTGACCGCCATTGTTTCGGTGATGACCGGGATCGCGGTGAAGCATGATGTTGCCATGACGGGCGAGATCACGCTCCGTGGGCGGGTGCTGCCCATTGGCGGCCTCAAGGAGAAACTGCTGGCGGCCCTTCGCGCCGGGATCAAGACAGTCATGATCCCGGAAGACAATGTGAAGGACCTCGCTGACATCCCGGACAATGTGAAAAACGGCATGGAAATCATCCCCGTGGCCCGCATGATTGACGTGCTGAAACACGCCCTCGTGCGCATGCCCGAACCCATCGAATGGGACGAGGTGGCCGAAGAAGCGGCAGCGGCTGCTCGCGCTGCCGCAGAGCGGGCAGGCGAGGGTGCCCGCGCGCACTGATCTTCCACACAATTGCAGAATAGGCAGGCCTCACCGGGCCTGCCTTTTTTTGTCAGTGCTGCTGGGTGAATGCAATCCGCAAAGCGAACAGGCCGAAGACGCCGGCAAATCCAAAATCAATTAAGCGCAGCACGCGTGGCCGCGTGCGCAGCCAGTTCACGAGTCTCGCCGCACCCCAGATCATGATGATGGTGAGCGGAACGTTGATGACGATAAAATAAATGCCCAGAAACATCAGCTTCGCAGTCACATGGGGATCGCTTGCCGCGACAAACTGCGGCAGGAAGGTGATGAAAAACAGCACCACTTTCGGATTGGTCAAATTGACAGTGAAACCCATCAAGAATGAGGACCACATCGAAGTCCGGCGCTGCCCTGTCGCTTGTACGCTGAGCGCGGACCCGTTGTGGATTGCGTCAACCGCGAGCCAGAGCAGATAACCGGCGCCTACGAATTTGAGGGCCAGAAAACCCAGTTCGGATGCGGCGATCAGGGCCGAGATGCCAAAGGCCGCCAGCATGGTGTGGACGAGGCACCCCACATTGGCGCCAATGCCTGAAGCAATACCGGCCTTGCGGCCACTGGAGAGGGTGCGCGCCAGAAACAGGCTCATGTCCGGTCCCGGGGTTATGAACAGGATGACCGAGGCTACCGAGTAGGCCAGCAAGGTAGTGGGATCAGGAAGGAAATTCATGGCCGGTTTGTCGCCCGGAATAGCCCTGCATTCAAGTCCGATCTTGCCAAAGCAAGCGAATCACCCGCACATGCCCAGTGCTGGAATATTGTTGAAGGAGAAACCCCACGGCAGAACGCTGAAAGCACTTTCAACCCAAAGCAAGCCCCGCATGCCCTCAGAATCCATGCGGGGTTTTTCGTTGCTTGCATTCACCCGCAGCCACCGTTAAACCCCGCGACGAGGGCGATTAGCTCAGTTGGTAGAGCGCTTCGTTTACACCGAAGATGTCGGGAGTTCGAGTCTCTCATCGCCCACCAGTTTATCCAACAAAAATCAAACACTGAAACCAACTTCGAGCAAGTGGGGCAAAACTCCGGGCAAGCGGGGTCAAGGAGGCCTTATGAGGGCTGCGAGCTGAGGCACAGCTTCAGTCCCGGGTACGTTGAGACGATCCCCGAGTTAGTCCCAGAAGCGGATACCCTGTTTGGCGTAGGTCTTCATCAGGGTGAGGAAGGCATCGCGGCAGTCTCGGCCTTTGTCTGACCTCGTGCGGCTGGAGGGGTGAAGATGCAACAAGCAACAATTGATCCTTCACCCGATTGCCCTGTTGCACACTTGTCATTGGGCCGTTAACTCAGGCCGTAACCGAGCTCAAAGGACGACACGCGCCGACATGGATTATATCCAGCCCTATCTTGATTATTTTTCGGCCCATCCGGATTGGGCCATTGTGCTCATTTTCCTGATTGCCTTTGGCGAGGCGCTGCTGATTATCGGATTGTTTGTGCCGTCCACCGCTGTGCTGGTGGGGGCTGGCATTCTGGTGGGGACGGGGCATCTGCCATTCTGGCCGGTGTTTCTGGCCACTGCCATCGGCGCCATCGTCGGCGACCAGCTTTCCTATTGGGCGGGGCGGTTGTTTGGCGAGCGGCTGAAGACCATGTGGCCGCTCAATCTCTATCCGCAGCTGGTGGCGCGCGGCGAAGACTATGTGCGCCTGCATGGCGGCAAGAGCATTGCCATCGGTCGGTTTGTGCCCGGCGTGAAGGCGGTGATCCCTGGGATTGTCGGCATGTTCGGCATGGGGCAGGTGTTTTTTGCCAGCGTTAATGTCTCGTCCGGTATTGTCTGGACAGCGGCGCATGTGTTTCCGGGCATTCTGGTGGGGCAGGGGCTGGCATTTGCGGGCGAACTCAGCGGTCGCCTGCTTGTGGTGCTGTTGCTGCTCCTGGCTATTCTCGCGGTTGCGGGTTATCTGATCCGCATTGTGGCAGCGGGACTGTCGCCCTATCTGGGTCATCTTCTGTCGCGCATTGCCGCCTGGGCGCGGGGGCGCAATTCACCTTCCATGCGGCGCTTTGCCAGGGCGATTGCGCCCGACAATCCTCGCTCAATGCTGGTGGTGCTGTTTGCGGCGATTGTCGTTGGCGGCGGCATCGCCCTTGCCAACCTGGCGATCCGCATTGTTTCCAATGACGCGGTATCGAACCTTGATGTGTCGATCCTCAATCTCATGGGGGAAATGCGCAACGCGCCTGCCGACGAGATCATGATCATCATCACCATGCTTGGCGACGGCATCGTGATCACAGCGCTTTCGCTCACGGTTCTGCTGTGGCTGATATGGCACAAAGCCTACCGTGCCGCCATTGCCGCGACCATGGCGGTTCTGGCAGGCAAGATATTTGTGCCCATTCTGAAGAGTGCCATCCAGCGCCCGCGCCCCATTGAAATCTATGATGGCTCTGAGGCGTTCAGCTTTCCCTCGGGCCATGCCACCATGTCAGCGCTGGTGTTTGGCATACTCGCGATGCTGGTGAGTCATTCGATGGGCCGCTGGTCGAGAGCGCTGGTTTATGCGATCTGCGGGCTGGTGGCGGTGTCAATTGCTTATTCACGGGTCTATCTCGGCGTGCATTGGCTGTCGGATGTGCTGGGCGGGCTGCTGTTTGGCGGCGTCATGGCGGCGGTCTTTGGGGTGACGATCGAGGCCATACCGCCGCGGCGCATCAAGCCTTTGGGATTGTTCGTGGCCGCGCTGGCGATGTTCAGTGTCGCTGGGTTTGCGCATATTTCCCAAAATCATGAGAGTGCTGAGATTTCCTATGCGCAGCCGCGCAAACTTGTTGATACTGATCTCGCCAAATGGCAGGCGACCGACTGGCAGACGCTGCCGCCGCGCCGCATCGATCTTGCGGGCAAGCCAGAGGAAGCCTTCCTGGCCCAGATGGCCGGCAACCCAGAAACCTTGCAAGCCGCAATGCAGGCTGCTGGATGGATGGAGACTGAGAAATGGTCATGGCGCGCCAGCCTGCCTTATCTCAATCCAAACGCCACCTTGAGCGAGCTTCCGCCCCGCCCGGTGCTGCATGAGGGGTTGAAGGCCAAGCTCACCATGATTTTCCCAGTAGGCGATGAGCGCGTGGTCTTGCGGGTTCACAAGACGGACTTGCAGGCGGTTGAAGGCGGCGTGGCAAAACACATCTATTTGCTGAGCCTGAACCGCGAACACCGCAAGAATGGCCTTTATCTCTACGCTCTCCCCGCCACATTGCCAGCCACTGAGGGCGATGAGGCGGAGCTGCGCAAGCTGCTTGGCAATTCTGCCAATCTCAAAGTGATTGCGCAGAATCAGGTGGCTGCTGGCATTGTGGACCTTGTGGTCGCAGAGCCGTGAGACTACTGGACTATTCACGCCGACTTCGAATAGGATGAACGCCATGGAATTTCTGAAACAATTATTCACCTGGTGGAGCGGCCAGACGCTGAACACGCGGTTTTATACCTGGCGCAAGGGCGAATATGTGGGCACCGATGAGGCGGGGAACAAATATTACCGCGCTCCTTCTGCCCTGCCGCAGTCGATTGCCGAGCGGCGCTGGGTGATTTTCAATGGCTATTCCGAGGCTTCCGCGATTCCCCCGGGCTGGCATGGCTGGATGCACCACCGCATCGCCGCACCGCCAAGCGCTTACATGCCGCGTGAATGGCAAAAACCGCATGTTGCCAATTTGACCGGGTCGACCGCCGCTTACCGCCCGCCAGGCAGCATTGCAGGCGGCGTTCAGGCAGCGCCAGAGCCTGATTACCAGGCATGGAAGCCCGAGTAAATTCGCCACATTCATGGCTGATGGAGACGTTCAATGAAAGATGCGGCAGTTGAAACCCTGATCGGCGCGGCGGTGATTGTGATCGCAGCCGCGTTCTTTCTGTTCGCCTATCAGGCGTCCGGCGAAGGCCGTACCCCCGGCGGTTACCGGCTGGTGGCCGAGTTCGACAATGCCGAGGGTATCAATGTGGGAACGGACGTGCGCATGGCGGGAGTTAAAATCGGCACAGTGGTGGGACAGACGCTCAATTACGAGAACTATCAGGCGGCCATCACCGTGCAGATCGATCCGCAATTGCAATTGACCGACGATGCCACCGCCAAGGTGACGGCGGAAGGCTTGCTTGGCTCAAAGTTTATTTCCCTGGAGCAGGGGGGATCAGAGGTCAAGCTTGCCGATGGCGGCATGATCAGCAACACGCAAGGGGCGGTTGATATCTGGTCGCTGATCAGCCAGACCATGTTTAACAAGGAGGGTGCCAAACCCGCCGAAACCGCGCCGCCTGCAAATCCCTGATGCGGAGTTTAAAACAGCTACCTGCCGATATCTTCCATTTCCCTTCCCCCCTCGCGGGGGAAGGTGGCGGCGCGCCGCAGGCGCGACGTCGGATGAGGGGGCGGTTCAGCGAGTTCTGGAGGTTGCAAGACTCGGCTCACCGCCCCCTCATCCGGCGCTTCGCGCCACCTTCTCCCGCAAGGGGAGAAGGAAAGAAAAGTCATATCTTCTGGCCACTGGCATTTCTCGTCTTTTTCTGCGGCGGTGCGGCGCAGGCCGAGCGCATCGCCAATCCCATTGCCGTGTTCAATGGTCTTGACAAGATTACCGGCGTCACCACGACATTTGAAATCGCTGTGGGCGAGGAAAAGCGCTTTGGCGGCATGATCGTCAAGCCCCGCGTGTGCTATTCGCGGCCGGTGACGGAAACGCCGAAGACCACATCTTTTGTGGAGGTTGATGAGCTGGAAACGGACAAGAAGCGAAAGCGCGTATTTTCTGGCTGGATGTTCGCGGAAAGCCCGGGCCTCAACGCGGTTGAGCATCCGGTATTCGACGTCTGGCTCACCAACTGCCGCGACCCCAACGCAGCCCCGCCAGTGGTGGAAGCCGCCCCCGATCTATCAACCCTTCAAGAACAAGTTGGGGATGAGCAAGCGCCGGATTGAGGGCTGCCCCTCTCATGCCAACGGCCAGTAGAATTGACCCCTTTTACCTCAGTTTCCGTCACCCCAGCGAAAGCTGGGGCCCAGCTTTCTTGCAGTGACAGCAGTGCACGCTTTAGCTGGACCCCAGCTTTCGCTGGGGTGACGGAGATTATTGATGAACGTGTCACGATGCGGACTTGGCCAGCCCCAGGATGGTCTCGGGATCATCATCCTTGAGCGCTTGGAAGTCTGCTTCAGCATCAAGTGCTGGTTCC
The DNA here is from genome assembly GCA_031416515.1 of Hyphomicrobiales bacterium. Lineage (GTDB taxonomy): Bacteria > Pseudomonadota > Alphaproteobacteria > Rhizobiales > Aestuariivirgaceae > Aestuariivirga. Next base: position 1,523 of record JANOTU010000069.1, on the reverse strand, counting down.
AGCAGTTTGTGATACTCGGCCTTGGGTATTGCGACTGCGCCCAATCTTTCCAGATGCGGATTGACGAATTGTGCGTCGAGCAACTGGAAACCGCCGGCATTGAGTCTCGCCACCAGATGCACCAGTGCCACCTTGCTGGCGTCGGCCACTCGCGAGAACATGCTTTCGCCGAAAAACACCGCCCCAATGCGAACCCCGTAAAGACCGCCCACCAGTTTGCCGTCCTGCCAGCATTCTACGCTGTGGCAGCACCCCATGCGGTGGATCTGAGTGTAGAGGCTGCGGATGCGGGTGTTGATCCAGGTGGTCTTGCGGTCTGCGGTCTTGGCGGCGCATGAGCCGATGACGCCAGCGAAGTCGCGGTCAATGCTGACTTCGAATGCTCGTCGCCGCACTGATTTGCGCAAGGAGCGGGAGATGACCAAGCCGTCCAGGGGCAAGATCCCGCGGGTTTCCGGCTCAACCCAATAGAGCGCTGCGTCCTCCGCCGTTTCCGCCATCGGGAATATCCCTGCGGCATAGGCGCGGAGCAGGACGTGAGGGGTTACTTGGTCCATCACACATTGCGGGCGAGGTAGTGCTCCAGCCAGTGGATGTCGTAGTGGCCGTTGATGATGTCGGGCTCGGCCAAGAGTTGCTGGAACAGCGGTATGGTGGTTTCAACGCCTTCGATCACGAATTCGCCCAAAGCGCGCCGGAGCCGCATCATGCATTCGGTGCGGGTTTTACCGGAGACGATAAGTTTGCCGATGAGGCTGTCGTAATAGGGTGGGATGCGGTAGCCCGCATAAAGGGCTGAATCCACCCGGCAACCCAGGCCTCCGGGAAAATGCACCGCATCAACCCGGCCAGGCGAGGGCGCGAATGTCGTGGGGTTTTCCGCGTTGATCCGGCACTCGATGGCGTGGCCGGAGAAGACGATGTCGGATTGCTTGTATTGCAGCTCAGCGCCAGCGGCCACGCGGATTTGCTCCTGCACCAGATCCAACCCGGTTATGGCTTCCGTCACCGGATGCTCGACCTGCAGCCGCGTGTTCATTTCAATGAAGAAGAATTCACCATTCTCATAGAGAAACTCGATGGTGCCAACACCCTCATAGCCAATCTTGGCCATGGCTTTTGCCACGCGGTTGCCAATTTCCTCGCGTTGAGCCGCGTTGAGGGCGGGGGAATGCGCCTCTTCCCAGATTTTCTGGTGGCGGCGCTGCAACGAGCAATCGCGCTCGCCCAGATGCACGGCGTTGCCCTTGCCATCGCCCAGGACCTGAATTTCAATATGGCGGGGCTTTTCCAGATATTTTTCGACATAGACATCGCCGTTGCCGAAGGCCGCCTTGGCCTCGCTTTGCGCGGTGTTGATCGCCACTTCGAGATCAGCCTCAGTGCGGGCAACCTTCATGCCGCGCCCGCCGCCGCCTGCAGTCGCCTTGATGATGACCGGAAAGCCGATGTCGCGAGCGATGCGCCGGGCCTCGCCGATTTCGGAAACGCCGCCTTCAGAACCCGGCACCACCGGAATGCCC
>JANOTU010000068.1:0-4569 GCA_031416515.1 Hyphomicrobiales bacterium | reverse complement strand
CACCTTCTCCCGCAAGGGGAGAAGGAAGTAAAATGCACGGGCGCTGGTACTACTTCCCCGCACCGCCTGTGTGCTCGCCGTCGCGGGTGAGATAATAGGCGGCAAGGATGGGGATGAAGGTCACCGCGATGACGAAGATGGCGACAACGTTGGTGACCGGGCGCTGGCGGGGACGGATGAGTTCGCCCAGCATCCAGATGGGCAGTGTGGTTTGCTGGCCTGCGGTAAAGGTGGTGACGATGACTTCATCGAAGGACAGCGCGAAGGCCAGCATACCGCCCGCGAGCAGGGCTGAGGAGATTTGCGGCAGGATGACATACCGAAAGGTTTGTAATCCGTCCGCGCCCAGGTCCATGGAGGCCTCGACCATGCTCATGGAGGTGCGGCGAAAACGGGCAAGCACATTGTTGTAAACCACCACGATGCAGAAGGTGGCGTGGCCGAGGATGATGGTCCAGGTGGAAAAAGGAATGCCCATGATGTCAAAGGCCGAGCGCAGCGATATGCCGGTGATGATGCCGGGAAGGGCGATGGGCAGGATGAAGAGGAGCGAAATGGAATCGCGGCCAAAGAAGCTGGTGCGGGCCAAAGCTGCTGCGGCAAGCGTGCCGAATATGAGTGCGAGGAAGGTGGCGGCAAGGGCTACTTTGATCGAGAGGAACAGCGGCGGCCAGATATCCGGGCGGTCATACCATGCAGCAGCGAACCAGCGGGTGGTGTAGCCCGGTGGTGGAAACTGGAAGCTTTTTTCCTCCGTGGTGAAGGCGTAAACGATGATCAGCGCCAGGGGGAGATGCAGGAACAACAGGCCAAGCGTAGCGCCCAGCGACAGGCCAATTCCCGCGCGTAGCCCACCTTTAGAGCGCATCAAAAGCTCCCATGCGTTTGGCCACCACGAGATAAACACCCATGATCAGCATGGGCACAACTGTGAAGGCGGCGGCGAGCGGAATATCGCCGGCCGTGCCTTGCAAGGTGTAGACCGCCTGACCGATGAAGAGCCTGGAATTGCCAACAATCTGCGGAATGATATAGTCGCCCAGGGTGAGCGAGAAAGTGAAGATCGAACCGGCGATGATGCCTGGAAGGGCGAGGGGGAAAATCACCGTCTTGAATGTCTGGGCGGGTTTTGCCCCCAGATCAGCGGCGGCTTCAATGTAGCTGGCGGGGACGCGCTCCAGGGCGGCCTGCACGGGCAGGATCATGTAGGGCAGCCAGATATAGACGAAGACGAGGAAGGTGCCGATGTAGCTGATTGACAGGGACGGACCGCCGACGACTGGCGTGGCCAGCAGGAGATCAAGCGCCCACCCCATGTTGATGGAATTCGCGGCCCAGGTGATGATGCCCTCCTTGGCGAGGATGAGCTTCCACGCGTAGACCTTGACCAGATAGCTCGACCACAGCGGCATCATAACGGCGATGTAGAACAGCGCCTTCATGGGGCCGCGCGCAAAGCGCGCTGCGTAATAGGCAATGGGAAAGGCGATGGCGGCGGAGGCCACGGTGACGAGGGCCGCCATTGTCACCGTGCGCAGGATGATCTCGACATTTGCGCGCTCCAGCAATTCGCCATAGGTGGAGAGCGTGAACTCGTGGATGACCAGGCCGGAGAAATCATCAAGTGAGTAGAAGCTTTGCAGCAGCAGCGCCGCCAGCGAACCGATATAGACGACCACGATCCAGATGAGCGGCGGGATCAGCAGCAGAAATGTAAGAAACCCCGGCCAGCGGAAGAAGACATCCGAGGCAATGCCGCGCGCATATTGAGCCGGTGTTGGCAGCGTGGTCAAGAGGCCGGCTCCATGGCAACCATATGTTCACGCGACCACACAAAGCGCACTTCCTGGCCCTCGGCGAAGAACCTGCCGCCCGCCGGGATGGTGGCGGTGAGGCGGGTATCATTGACCGCAATGGCCACGCGCAAGGTGGCACCCTGATAATTCAGCGAGGTGATCCTGCCATCGGTTTTCTGGAATTCAGATGGCGGTTCCTGGCCCGCAGACAGAACATTTATTTTTTCTGGTCGGAGACTCGTCCAGGCGTTGGGTCCGCCATGGGTGTTTGAAAATTCAGGCGCGAGAATGTTTGAAGATCCCACAAAGTCGGCCACAAAGCGCGAATTGGGGCGATCATAAATATCTGACGGCGTACCGATTTGGGCGATTCTGCCATTGTTGAAAATCGCCAGCCGGTCCGCCATCGACAACGCTTCGCCCTGGTCATGGGTGACCAGCACAAAGGTGATGCCCAGTTGCTTTTGCAGGGTTTTGAGTTCCTCCTGCATCTGCTCGCGGAGTTTCAGGTCGAGGGCGCCGAGAGGTTCATCAAGGAGCAGCACTTTGGGCTCATTGACCAGGGCGCGCGCCAAGGCCACACGCTGGCGCTGCCCGCCGGAGAGTTGCCCGGTGCGGCGCTGCTCGTAACCTTTTAGCTTCACCATATCGAGGGCTTGCACAGCGGCCGCCTCCCGGTCCGGCTTGGCTACGCCTTTGATCATCAGGCCGTAAGCAACATTTTCGCCAACAGTCATGTGTGGAAACAGGGCGTAGTCCTGGAATACCGTGTTCACATTGCGCTTATAGGGGGGGACGCCCACCGCCGCCGCGCCAAAAATTTCGATCTCGCCGGATGTAGGCTGCTCAAATCCCGCGATCAGGCGCAGGCATGTGGTCTTGCCTGATCCCGATGGCCCGAGCATGGCAAAGAATTCGCCCTGCGCGATATCAACCGAGACATCATCAACCGCCCGCACCTTGCCAAAATGGCGCGAGACGCGCTGGAAACTTACTGCTGTCGTCATGAAGTGCCGCCCCATGTTTCCCCTTCCCCCCGCGAGGGGGAAGGGGATTTGTGTTTATTGCCCCATGACAGCGATATAGTCTTTCGTCCATTGAGAATAGGGCACACAGGTGCCTTCGTTCTCGCATTTGCCAATAGGCGTGCGCCAGAACCAGATCTTGTCGAAATTGGCAAAGCCGTTGGTCTCGCAGCCGCCATCGCCCAGCAGCGCGTTGCCTTTGCACGCGGCGGGAACCGACGGTACCGAGCCAAACCACGCCGCCAGGTCACCTTGCACCTTGGCATCCAGCGAATGGTTCATCCACATATAGGCGCAGTTGGGGTTGGCGGCTTTAGAATGCAGCATGGTGGTGTCAGCCCAGCCCGTGGCGCCTTCCTTTGGGACCACATAGGCAATGGGGCGCTTGTCGGCTTTCAGCATGTTGACCTGGAACGACCAGGACGATGAGGCAACCACGCCCTCGTTCTTGAAATCATCCACCTGCACCATGGCGTCGTGCCAGTATCGGCCCACAAGGGCGCGCTGGCCCTTGAGCAACTCCAAAGCCGCAGCATATTGGTCCTTGTTCAACTCATAAGGATTTTTGATGCCAAGCTCCGGCTTCTTCGACATGAGGTAGACAGCGGCGTCCGCGATATAGATGGCGCCGTCAAATGCCTGAACCCGGCCCTTGTTGGATTTGCCGTCGGGCAGGTTTTGCTCCTCAAACACCACCGACCAGCTTGTCGGCGGCTCTTTAAAAACGGTGGTGTTGTAAGCCAGCACATTCGGCCCCCATTGATAGGGTGTTCCGTAATGCACCCCGTCCACCGTGTGCCACGGGCCATCCTTCAGGCGGTCATCGACATTCTTGTAATCGGCGATGAGACCAATGTTCACGGGTTGCACTTTTTTGCCGGCAATGAGGCGCAGCGAAGCATCGCCCGAGGCGGTGACCAGATCAAAGCCGCCCTGGTTCATGAGGGTGACCATCTCATCCGAGGTAGCTGCGGTCTTCACATTCACTTTGCAGCTTGTGGCCTTTTCGAACGAGGTGACCCAGTCATAATTCTTGTCGGTCGCGCCGCGCTCGATATAACCCGGCCAGGCGACAATATTGACCTGGCCTTCGCCGAGTCCGATTTCTTTTTTCATCTCAGCGGCGCATGCCAGGCCGGTCGACATGGCAAGCGCCAATACCGAGACAATTGTTTTGCAGGTGGTTTTCATGATGTGCATTCTCCCTGTAGCTCTTTCCCTCGAACCCCGGCCCAAAGCCTGAGTTTTGGGGAATGGGTCGATCCTAGCCGGAAGAATTGGGCAAGGGAAGGAGGTGCGTGCTAATGAGCATTCGCAATGACCACAGGAGAACGAACCATATTGCCAGACATGCCAACTAAAGCCAGATCCAAAACCTCAAGCATTGATCTCTCCGCCTATGTCGCGGGTCTGAGTTATGGCGCAGGCATCCTCATGATCGTGCCGTTGCGGGGCACCGGCGAATTCAGGTTAAATGGATTCAAGATATATGTGCTCATCGCGGCCGTCGCCATATTCATCGCCGCCGTCCTGCTGATCCAGCGCCACATGCGCTTTTCGCTGACCGCCAATACCTTCGGCAAACCCCAGCACCTGGCGACCGACGGTATCTTCCGCTACTCGCGCAACCCCATCTATGTGGCTTTCTTCCTGCCGCTTGCGTCGCTTGCCGTCATTTCGCTATGGGCCGCACTTGCAGCGCTCGCTGTTTATGTGGTGGCAATGACCATGACGGTGATCAAGACCGA
>JANOTU010000067.1:0-2221 GCA_031416515.1 Hyphomicrobiales bacterium | reverse complement strand
AGCTCTCAGCTCAGGTGCCTGCGATCCGAAATCCGACCGCGCAGGCTCCGGACGGCCGTCCAAGCCTGCGCGCCTCTTGCGAGACAGATGAAAGCTAGCACACTTCTCTGTTACAAGGTGCCCGAAGGGCGGATGAGGGCCGGTTCAGCGAGTCCAAAGTCACATCATGAGCACGGATTTGCGCGGACTGGCACTAAACCTATTCCACCACTTCTCCCGGATAGACCCCCCACAGCATGGTCTGCTCGATCCAGCCTTCATAGCCGCCTGCGGAAATCTCGCACCACTCGCCGCTGCAGGTGGAGACTTCGGCCATAACCCCGGCACTCATCATGGCCACCAGGCCGCTGGCCTTTTCAGCGGCGGAATGCAGCGGCAGGGTTTCACCCATTTTCCACGGGGCCACACTGGCGGTGCGTTTGCCCGCCAGCATATTCTGCAAGATCCAGCCCTCTTCGCCGTCGCTGTCGCGGATGCGGCGCCAGTTATCGGATTCGGCCACGATCTCCACCGGCATGCCCTTGCGCTGGAACACCCAGGCGACACCATGGTCGCTCGAAGGCCCGCGCCGCACATTCACCTTGTCAGCCTTCAGCGACACAAAGCGCGGGATGGCGAGCCCTGAGAGGCCAAGAGATTTGGGCGAGGCTGTGGCAGCGGCCACAGGTGCCCCGCCGCTCTTGGCCGTGAACGACCAGCCGACAGCCCCCGCCACCACAAGGCAGGCGGCTGAGATTAAAATAGAGCCGATCCGGCGGTTGATCGCCATTGTCGCTGCGTTCCCCTCTCTGCTAGAGATTTGTCCGACACGATTGCCGTTTGTTGGTTAAAATTGCGTCAAGGAGAGGGAGAAGCCCAATGACCAAGCGCAAGCCCATCGTCATCGTCACGCGGAAATTGCCCGACGCGGTGGAGACCCGGATGATGGAGCTGTTCCAGACCCGCCTCAACGCCACTGATCAGGCGATGAGCAAGGCCGAACTCACCGAAGCCATGCAGGTGGCGGAAGTCCTGGTGCCCACCGTCACCGACCGGATCGACAAGGCGCTCATCGCCGCGGCTGGCGACCAGCTCAAGCTCATCGCCAATTTCGGCACCGGCGTTGACAATATCGATGTGGAGGCGGCCACGGCGCGCGGCATCGCGGTCACCAACACGCCGGGCGTGCTCACCGAAGATACCGCCGACATGACCATGGCGTTGATCATGGCGGTGTCGCGCCGCCTGATTGAGGGGGCAAAAATCATTGGCTCCGACACTAGCTGGCAGGGCTGGTCGCCCACCTGGATGCTGGGCAGCAGGATCTGGGGCAAGCGTCTGGGGATCATCGGCATGGGCCGCATTGGCACAGCAGTGGCCAGGCGCGCCAAGGCCTTTGGCCTGCAAATCCATTATCACAACAGGAAGCCCGTAAACCCCAAGGTGGCCGAAGAGCTGGACGCCACCTATTGGGAAAGCCTCGACCAGATGCTGGCGCGCATGGACATCGTGTCCGTCAACTGCCCGCACACGCCCGCCACCTATCATCTGCTCTCGGCCAGGCGGCTCAAGCTCATGAAGCGCGAAGCCATCATCGTCAACACCGCGCGCGGCGAAGTGATCGACGAGAACACGCTGGCCCGCATGCTGGAGGCGGGCGAACTGGGGGGTGCTGGCCTTGACGTCTTCGAGCATGAACCCGCCGTCAACCCGCGCCTGCTCAAAGCCAAACGCGCGGTTCTCCTCCCCCACATGGGCTCCGCCACCATCGAGGGGCGCATCGACATGGGCGAGAAGGTCATCATCAACATCAAAACCTGGGTCGACGGCCACACGCCGCCAGACCGGGTGCTGCCGTCGATGCTGTGATGTTTCGCGCCGTTTTCGGCGGAATCAGGCCCTTGGCCATTTCTCGCCGCTTCTGCTAAGAGGCCGCTTTCTGGAGTTATTTCATGCGTAACGCGAGCATTGCCCGCAAGACCACCGAAACCGAACTCACCGTTGCCGTCAACATCGATGGCACGGGGGTCTTTGATGTGAAAACCGGCGTGGGCTTTCTGGATCACATGCTGGAACAGGTGGCGCGGCATTCGCTCTTTGATGTCACCTTGAAAGCCTCCGGCGACACCCACATTGATTTTCACCACACCCCCGAAGATTCCGGCATCGCCCTTGGCCAGGCTGACGCCAAGGCCCTGGGCGAGCGCAAGGGCATCCGCCGCTATGCCAGCCTTGATCTGGC
>JANOTU010000066.1:0-14726 GCA_031416515.1 Hyphomicrobiales bacterium | reverse complement strand
CACGCCGGGCTGGTGGTCGCGACGCATCGACCAGGAACACCGACTCGTCTGCCGCGTCAAGGACAGAACACTGGAAATCGTCCAATGCCGGTATCATTATTGAGGAACAGGCTGGCTGCATGACCTCGGCCCGCGATGAACCTCAGTGATCGTCGCGGCGCTTGCGCCGTAACAAGTTACGTGCTATGCGGCAGGCATGACAAAGCCGTCACCCAATACCCGTCCCCCGGCCCGCCGGATGCAAGACTACCGCGCCCGGTTGCGCAAGGCTGGTTTACGCCCGGTTCAGATGTGGCTGCCTGATACGCGCGCAGCAAGCTTCAAGGCCAAGTGCCGGGCGCAGGCCAGGGCGATTGCCGCCCATGATTCCGGCGGCGAAGATACGCAGCGTTTTCTCGATGCGGCCTATGAATGGCCGGAGGCTTGATCGCCCGCGGTGATTTCGTGCTGGCGGCAGCACCCGGAGACTACGGTAAGCCCCGCCCCGTGCTGGTTGTGCAGTCAGACCTGTTTGCTGGCCTGCCTTCAATTGCCGTCTGCCCGCTCACGAGTTTTCTGCGCGACGATGCGGGCCTGCTGCGCATTACTGTAGAACCAAACCCGGCCAACGGCCTGCGCAAAACCTCGCAGATCGCCATCGACAAGACGGCGGTTCTGCCAAGGACGCGTTTCGGCGAGGTGATCGGCAAGGCCGAGGGCGAATTGATGCTGCGTGTGACCCGGGCGCTCGCCGTATTTTACGGGCTGGCCTGAGTGGCTGCTCAACCGGCAAAAAACCGCAGTGACTTTTTGAGATCATCCTCGCGGTAGCCGCGCCCGATCACCACAATGATATTGTCCTCGCGGCCCGGCTGCTCGGGCAGGATTTCTGGGGATTGGACGATTTTGCGCACGGTTTGCACGAGGAGCCGACCGGCGGATGTTTGCACAACACCTTTGACCCTGACCACATCATGCCCTCGCGCGTGAAGAAGCGCTGACAGCCACACGCTGAAGGCGGTCCAGTCAGTGGCCTCGTCGATCACCAGCCGGCTGGGAAATATCGGCGCCTGCGGGGTGCCGGAAAGTTCGGGGAGAATTTCAGGCTCGGCCGGGCCGATGTCGGGAAGCGGCGTCTCCGTGCCCCGTACCGCGCCAAAGCGGGTGGCACCCGGATTGAGAAGCCGCAGGGTGGCCTGCAATCTTGCAAGATCAGCTGCGTCCGCCTCATCAATCTTGGTGATGATCAGGCAATCAGCGCATTCGATCTGCCTTCGCCCAAGGGGTTCGGAGCGGAGCTGGGCCAGCCCATGCAGCGCGTCCACGGCGACGATAATTTCGCCGACCACAATATGCCGGACCAGAATTGGGTCGCTGCGCACCGCCTCGATAATGGGACCGGGATCAGAGAGGCCGCTGGTTTCCAGCACGATGCGGTCAAGCGTCACCCCCGCAGTGCGCTCATCGCAGAGCTTGCGCAGCAGAGCCACGAGGTCGGCCTTGCCGTCGCAGCAGGCGCAGCCCCCGGCGAGGACCGCCAGCCGTGAGGAGCCTGACAGCAGCGCATCATCGACCGGCGTCTCGGCGGCCTCATTCACGATCACAAAGGCATCCTGAAACACGCCTGCATGCAGTTGGTGCCGGAGCCAGGTGGTTTTGCCCGAACCCAGATAACCACCGAGAACGGTAAGCCGTATCCGGCCCTCAGTCACCCAGGAACCGCGCATCCAGGGGGTCGATCACCTGGCCTGTGAGCTTTGTTGCTGCTTCCCAGACTTCAGAGAGGTCCCGGACAATCACCTGATTGCCCGAGAGGGTTGAAATCTGGATGCCTGGCACCAATGCGCCGTCCCGCGCGGTGAGGCCGTAACTGGGCAGCACCTTCTGCAGGACCTGGGCGCGGCGGAACCGCGCCCGGAGCCTGTCCGGCATGCTGGCATAGCCTGCTTCTGTCCAATGTCCCGGTGCTGCCGGATAGCCGCAGGCGGAGCACATCTTAAATGACTTCTGGCCGCGCCTTGTCCTTGAAGGGGAAGCGCTTGCGAAAATCAACGGCGATCTCCTCAAAAGTCATCCACTTCACACCGTCATGGCCGTTGATGTATTTGATCAACCGTTCCAGCATCAAGAGCACCTGTGGCCGTCCGCTCACATCCGGGTGGATGGTGAAGGGGAACACACCGTAATCCATCTCGCGGTAAACCCAGTCAAATTGATCGCGCCACATCTGCTCGATGTCGCGCGGGTTGACGAATCCGTGGCTGTTGGGAGCGCCCTTGATGAACATCATCGGCGGCAGATCATCAACATACCAGTTGGCGCCGATCTCGACGAGATCAATCTCCTTGCCGTGTTTCAGAGGCTTCATCCATTCCGCCGCCTTCTTGGAATAATCAATGACATTCCATGAATCGCCCACGCGCGCATAGAAGGGCTGGAAATCACGGTAGCCCTGGCTGTGGTCATAAGTGAAGCCGTATTTCTGCAACAGCGCCGCAGTCGACGCCGACATTTCCCACCACGGCGCCACATAGCCCCTGGGTTTCTTTCCCGAATACTTGTCGATGAGATCGATGCATTTCACCAGCACATCTTCTTCCTGTGTGGGCGTCATGGCGATGGGGTTCTCATGGAGGTAGCCATGGGCGCCAATCTCGTGGCCGGCATCGATAATGCGCTTTACCTGATCAGGGAAAGTCTCGATGGAATGGCCCGGAATAAAGAAGGTGGTCTTGAGCTTGTATTTCTTGAACAGTTTCAGCAGCCGGATATTGCCGACTTCGCTGGCAAAAATGCCGCGCTGGATGTCCGACGGCGAGTTGCCCCCGCCATAAGACCCGATCCAGCCGGCCACCGAATCAACATCGGTGCCGAACGCGCAAATGATTTCTTTCTTCTTCTTAGGCATGTCGCCCTCCCTGATTGTGGATGGCGGATTTGACCACGACTGCACGAAAAAATCCAGAGATTAGTTGCCGGTAATTCAGAAACCGGAGGCTGATCCATGGTTTGGGGACAGCATGCCAAAGCCTGAGTAGCCAAACCGGCTTTGGCGGCGTATCATTATGTCATGCTTGACAAGCCCTGTCATATGGACGCGGTCGTCGGCCTTGGCATTGGTTATTACACCGCGCCCGAGGCGGCGCGGCTTTTGAAAGTGCCAGCCCGCGATATCAACCGGTGGCTTCGGGGCGATTCCTACCTTCGCAAGGGCCGTTCTGTGGTCATCCCGCCGCTTTGGACGCCGCAATTGCCCGCCAATAAAAACCGGATTGAACTTGGCTTCCGCGATCTCGTGGATTTGCGCTTCGTCAGCGCCTTTATGAAAGCGGGCTTGGGCTTGAAGACCATTCGCAACTGCCTGGAATCTGCGAGCCGTATCGTCAATGATGACCACCCGTTTTCGACCAGGCGTTTCCAGACCGAGGGGCGCACCATCTTTCTCGACAGCATCAAGGATTCAGGCGAGAGCGAAACCATAGACCTGAAACAACACCAGTATGTGATCAAGCAGGTCATTGAGCGAAGTTTCAAGGATTTGGACATTGAGGATGACGCAGTCGTGCGCTGGCGTCCATACAAGGGCAGGGAAAGCATTGTTGTCGATCCCGAGCGGGCTTTTGGCCAGCCGGTAACCGCCAGCAACGGCGTGCCCACGATCGCCCTTGCCGACGCTGTCAAGACCGAAGGGTCAGTTGAGCGCGCAGCCCGGATTTACGAAGTGCCGGTTGCCATTGTGCGTGATGCTGTGAACTTTGAAAACGACCTGATGGCCGCGTGAAAATTCTCATCGACGAGAATCTGCCGCCCGCTTTGGCCCGGGCCCTCAATGCCCTGTTTGATGGCGACCACGAAATTGCCCATCTGCGCGAGAAATTTGGTCCGGGCGTCAAGGACATTCAGTGGATTGGCGATTTGAGCCGGGAAGGCCGGTGGATTGTGATCCCAGCCGACCGCAGGATCACCCGCAACAAAGCTGAATACGCGACGTTTCAAAATTCGCGGCTGATTGGATTCTTCATGGCTCCTGGCGTCGACAAGAGCCCGCTTGTGCGGCAGATGGCTCGCCTCCTTCTCCTGTGGGACAACATTGTCGACCTTGCGGCGCGGATGGAGGGAGGCGCCATGTTTGAACTTCCGTTAGAAGCACCCGTATCCGGCAACTGAGATTTTGAGGCATCATGAAAAAACTGACTGTGACAATCGCTGATTTCGTATTCCAGGCCCGCTTCGAGACGGAGAAAGCCCCCAAGACCTGTGCGGCTTTTGCGGAGCGTCTGCCGTTTGAGGGTAAAATCGTGCATGTGCGCTGGAGCGGGGAGGCGGTTTGGATACCGCTGGGCGATTTGGATTTAGGGGTGGGCTATGAGAACCACACCAGTTTTCCGGCTCCGGGGCAAATTCTGCTTTATCCCGGCGGCATTTCGGAAACTGAAATTTTGCTGGCTTATGGGGGGGTGCATTTTGCCAGCAAGATGGGCCAACTTGCCGGCAATCATTTCATAACACTCACCTCGGGCCTGGAAATGCTCCCCGAGATCGGACGCCTCGCGCTCTGGGAAGGGGCGCAAGGCATCCGGTTTGAATGATCACACCCCGATCGGCATGTGCTCAGGTGAGCGGACGACTGCCCTTGGCGCAGTGAGTTCCTTCCAGGTTGACAAGGCCTGATTGACCGCCGGGAAGGGCTTCCTATGGATGAATTTGCCGCGGCCGGGTCTTGGCTGGTCATTCTTGCCGTGGCTCCAGACGACTTCCCCGCGCGAGATCGTGTAGCGGGCAAGCCCGCTCACCTTGAAGCCTTCAAAGACATTGTAGTCGATGATGGATTTCTGGTTGGCGGCGGAAATGGTCTTGGAGAGCTTGGGGTCCCAGACCACGAGATCGGCGTCCGAGCCCACGAGGATCGCCCCCTTCTGCGGATAGATATTGAGGATCTGGGCGATGTTGGTGGAGGTGACGGCGACGAATTCATTCTGCGTGAGGCGGCCGGTTTCAACGCCCTTGGTCCACAGAACCGAATTGCGGTCTTCAAGCCCGCCGGTGCCATTGGGGATTTTGGTGAAATTGCCGATGCCGGTGCGCTTCTGCTTGGTCGTAAATGCGCAATGATCGGTAGCCACCACTTGCAATGAACCTGCGGCCAGCCCCGCCCACAGCGAATCCTGATGGGATTTGTCGCGGAAGGGCGGCGACATCACGCGCTGGGCGGCATAGTCCCATTGCTTGTTGAAATATTCAGTCTCATCCAAGGTGAGATGCTGGATCAGCGGCTCGCCGTAAACCCGCATGCCCTTCTGGCGCGCCCGCCTGATGGCCTCATGCGCCTGCTCGGAGGAGGTGTGCACGATATAGACGGGAACCCCGGCAGCATCGGCAATCATGATGGCGCGGTTGGTGGCCTCGCCTTCAACCTCTGGCGGCCTTGAAAAGGCGTGGGCCTCGGGGCCGCTGATCCCGGAATTCATGTATTTCTGCTGAAGTGCAGCGACAATGTCGCCATTCTCGGCATGAACCAATGGCAGGGCGCCAAGGGCTGCACAGCGCTGGAACGAGGCGAACATCTCGTCATCGTTCACCATCAGCGCCCCCTTGTAGGCCATGAAATGCTTGAAGGTGTTGATGCCGCGTTTCACCACTTCTCCCATTTCATCAAAGTGCTGCTGCGACCAGCCATTGACGCACATGTGGAAGGAGTAATCGGAGGAAGCCTGCCTGGTGGCCTTGCCTTCCCAATCCTTGAGCGCCGCCAGCATCCCGTCTTTTCCGGGAATGACGAAATCAACAATTGTGGTGGTGCCGCCGGAAAGGGCGGCGAAAGTGCCGCTTTCCCAGGTCTCGGCGGCAGTTGTCCCCATGAAGGGCATTTCCAGATGTGTGTGCGGATCAATGCCGCCCGGCATGATATAAGCGCCCTCGGCATCGACGACCTTGTCGCCTTTCAGGTTTTCGCCGATGGCGGCAATGCGCTCGCCCTCGACCAGGATATCGGATTTGTAAGACCGGTCGGCCGCCACAATGGTGCCGCCCTTGATGACTGTGGACATGGTTTCTCTCCCTCTATTGAATTTCCGGTGGCGGTATAGCGCCTTTGCGCTCGACAATCAGCCGGTAGCTTTCGGGCTCCCGGTGCTTGGCGAAATTGAAGATGGTCTCGCGGTAGCGCTTGCCGATGTCAAGGTCGCAGGCGAAAGTGATCACCTCATCCTCCAATGTGACCGCCTGCGCCACGATCTCGCCCGAGGGCGCGATGATCACGCTCTGGCCCAGCATTTTTGATCCCTCTTCCGTGCCGCATTTGGCTGTCCCCACCACCCAGGTGGAATTCTGGTAGGCGCCGGCCTGCATGGACAGATGATTGTGGAAAGCGGTGAGCCCGTCAATATCGGCATGGCCAGTGTGGTCAAAGGGCGTGTTGTAGCCCAGCATCACCATCTCCACCCCCTGCAGGCCCATCACCCGGTAGGTCTCGGGCCAGCGCCGATCATTGCAGATGCACATACCCATAACGCCGCCAAAGCCGCGCCAGACGGAGAAGCCCAGGTTTCCCGGCTCGAAATAACGCTTCTCCAGATGCTGGTGCGCCCGGTTTGGCTGAGGTTCTGAATGACCCGGCAGATGGACTTTTCTGTATTTGCCAATAATCGCCCCATCGCGCCCCACCAGAATGGACGTGTTGAAACGCCGCCCCTCCACCGTCATCTCGGCATAGCCCAGATAGAAGCCGATGCCGAGCTTCTTCGCCTCGTCAAAAAGCGCTTGCGTTTCCGGCCCCGGCATCTGGTGCTCGTAATAGCTGGCAAGCTCCGCCGCATCGGCGATCAGCCAGCGCGGGAAGAAGGTTGTGAGCGCCATCTCGGTGAACACCACTAATTCAGCCCCGCGCCCCCTGGCCTCGCGCATCATGGCGATGAGGCGCTTGACCGTATCAGCCCTCGTCTCGGACTTGGCAATTGGCCCCATCTGGGCAGAGGCGGTGTGGATGATCCTGGTCATGGGGTCCTCGTCAGCGTTCAGCCAGCATAAGATCGCTTAAGCTGAAGTTTCAGTCAATCATTCGTCAACTCAACGCCGCGATGTAGCGGGCGATATCCTCAATATCTGCTTCAGCCTCCGGTCTGAGGCGAAAACTCATGATGCCTTTCGGCGCGTGGCCTTGGCATCAAGTCGGCTCTTGATCCGCGCGAAAGCCGCAGCGCCTTCGCGCGCCGGACCACTCGCCAGCCCCATGTCCCAAATATTCCTGAGCTCATCAATGGCCTGGGCGCGCTGGCTCCGCTTGAACTTCCAGTCACGCAAGGCCTCGCGCATCACTTCGCTTGCTGAAGCATATTCACCCGCTGCAACCACTTCGCGCATCATGTCCGCCATCTCCGGCGTCAGCGCCACGCTGATTTTTTCGACGTTTGGCATGGGGCCAATCTCCTCCCCGCCAACGGTAGGCAAGTTTCCTACCGAAGACAAGCTGTCAGTTTCTCGCACTCGTCAATTGGCGCTGGCTGCTCCGGACCCGGCATGGCCCAACCAGATTGCTGAGACGCGGGCTGGCGTCGATAGTTTTAACGCGAAAAGCCTGTCCGCCTTATCCGCTTGATTTTAGCGTCCAACAAGTCCATTTTCCGCCGCGACTTTGAAACAACCAAGGAAAGACATGGCCAAGGAAGAACTGCTTGAATTCGAAGGCATCGTCATCGAACTCCTGCCCAATGCGACATTCCGCGTGAAGCTTGACAACAATCATGAAATTATCGCCCATACCGCCGGCAAGATGCGCAAGAACCGTATCCGGGTTCTGGCGGGTGACCGGGTCATGGTCGAGATGACGCCCTATGACCTCACCAAGGGTCGCATCAATTACCGGTTCAAGTGATCTGCCATGTCCAAAGCAGCGCCCCTCAAACTTGTGCTTGCCAGTTCCTCGCCGCGCCGTCTGGCGTTGCTGGAACAGGCGGGGCTCACCCCTGATCTGCTCAATCCGTCCGATGTCGATGAAACGCCCAACCGGCGCGAAACCCCGCGTTCGCTTTCGGTGAGGCTGGCAGCCGACAAGGCCAGGGTCGCCCTTGATGCGCCCCAAGTCCGGGCGCTGGGCGGCAATGCCTATATCATCGCCGCCGATACTGTCGTGGGCCTGGGCCGCCGCATTCTGCCAAAGGCGGAAACCGCCGAAGAGGCGGAGCGCTGCTTGTGGATCTTGTCGGGGCGCTCGCACTGGGTCTATTCAACGGTGTGCGTCATCGGGCCAAAAGGCCGCATGAGTTCGCGCTGCGTTGAAACCAAGGTGCGCTTCAAGCGCTTTTCCGGCGAGGACGTGGAGACCTATCTCAAATCCGATGAATGGCGCGGCAAGGCCGGCGGCTATGCCATTCAGGGCCGCGCTGAAGTTTTTGTTCGGGCGCTCAAAGGGTCATATTCAGGTGTTGTCGGCCTGCCGCTCTATGAAACCGTGTTGCTGCTCGGTGGCGCCGGCTACCCCGTGCATGAGCGCTGGATGACAAGGCCCATTGAGGTGGTGTGATGGCGGAGCCGGTTCGCCTGCGGCCAAAGCGGCCCTGCCCGCTGTGCCAAAAACCCAGCCAGCAGAAATACCACCCCTTCTGTTCCAGCCGCTGCGCTCAAGTTGACTTGAGCCGCTGGCTGGGCGGAAAATATGTCGTGCCGGTGGAAGAATTTACCGAAGACAAAGAGGATTAAAAATGATGTTGCTCGCCAGATTGGCTGTGATTTTCTTGGTAATCTCCGCGCCCGCCCATGCCGCCAAATGCGGCAAGACGGGCACTGGGTTTGATGCGTGGAAAAAATCCTTCGCGGGGGAAGCCAGGCAAGCTGGCATTAAACCCAAAGCCATTTCAGCGCTGCTGGGCACAAGTTATGCAACCGCCACGATCAAGGCTGACCGGGGGCAGAAGAGCTTCAAATTATCTCTTGCCGCCTTTATGGAAAAACGTGGCGCTCCGGCAATCGTCGCGCAAGGAAAAAGGATGAAGGCGGCCAATGCAGCGTTCTTGGCCTCGCTGGAAAAGCGTTACGGGGTGCCGCCGGGACCCTTGATGGCGATCTGGGGCATGGAAACGGCTTTTGGCAATTATATGGGCAACCAGAACACCCTCTCGGCAGTGGCAACCCTCGCCTATGACTGCAGGCGGTCGGAATTTTTCACCGAGCAGCTTTATTCGGCTTTGAAGCTGGTGGAAAAAGGCACGCTTTCCCCCACTGCGAAAGGTGCCATGCACGGCGAGTTGGGCCAAACCCAGTTTCTGCCCAAAAATATCTTCCTCTTCGGCGCTGACGGGGACGGCAATGGCAGCATCAACCTCAATGGCAAAGCCGATGCGCTCGCCTCTACCGCCAAGTTTCTGAAAGGCCATGGCTGGAAGGCCGGCAAGGGTTATCAGCCGGGCCAGCCCAATTTTGTGGCCATCGAAGGCTGGAACGCCGCCACTGTCTACCAAAAAGCCATCGCCATCATGGGGAAGAAGATAGACGGGGGCTGAAATCGTTGGTATATACCAATGTAGTAATTGGTATATACGGAAGTTTTGCCATGACCATTTATGTAAAAGACCCCGAAACCAGCAACGCGGTGCGGGAACTTGCCAAGCTCAAAGGTAAAACCTTGACGGAAACGATCCGCGAGGCAATTGACCACGAACACCGCCGTACCACGGAACGCCAGTCCGTTGCCGACAAAATCAACGAGCTTGCCGAACGGCTGCAGAAGTATCCCCGCACCGGACTAGAGGCTGACAAGGCCTTCTATGATGAACTTTCAGGCGACATCTGATGTTTGTCGATGCCTCGGCCATTGTCGCGGTTTTGGCTGATGAACCCGAGCGGCGCGTTTTTGCGGCGCGTCTCGGCGAGGCAAGCAATGTCATCACCTCGCCGCTGGCGCTTTACGAAGCCACGCTGGGACTTCGCCGGGTTCTGGGTTGCAGCACCTCAGAGGCTACCGACCATGTCCGCGCCTTTTTGATCAGAGCCCAAGCGACCGTCATCAAGATTGATTCGGGCATAGGCTTCATAGCGATTGACGCATTTGAGCGCTTCGGCAAGGGGCGGCACAGGGCTTCGCTCAACATGGGGGATTGCTTCTCCTATGCCTGCGCCAAGACGCACGGCATGCCGCTCCTGTTCAAGGGCGATGATTTCATTCATACCGATGTCCAGATTGCTTGAGGGCCACCACATGACAGCGCAGACCAACCTTACCATCAATCCGCAACGCCTTTGGGATGCGCTGATGGAGACAGCGAAAATGGGGGCCACGCCGAAGGGCGGCATCAAGCGGCTCACGGTATCTGACGAAGACAAAAAAGTTCGCGACTGGTTCAAGGCGGAGTGCGAGAAGCTGGGCTGCGTGGTGCAGGTTGATTCGGTTGGCAACATGTTTGCCACCAGGCCAGGCAAGCGCAAGGACTTGTTGCCGATAGCCCTTGGCTCGCATCTCGACACGCAGCCGACGGGCGGCAAGTTTGATGGGGTGCTGGGGGTTCTCGGCGCGCTTGAGGCGCTGCGCACCATGGTGGACATGGGTTATGAGAGCAATGCGCCGGTGATGATCGTCAACTGGACCAATGAGGAGGGCTCGCGCTTTGCCCCTGCCATGCTGTGTTCAGGTGTTTATGCGGGCGTGTTCACAGCCGATTTTGCTTATTCGCGTGAAGACCGCGAGGGTATCAAGCTGGGCGATGAGTTGAAACGCATCGGCTATCTGGGATCAGAGCCGGTGGGCAGCCACAAGTTTCAGGCGATGTTTGAACTCCACATCGAGCAGGGGCCGATCCTGGAAGCGGAAGCCAAGATGATTGGCGTGGTCACCGGCGTTCAGGGCATGCGCTGGTATGAGGTGACGTTACGCGGTCAGGAATCGCACACCGGCGCCACACCGATGGGCCTGCGCAAAAATGCGCTGCTGGGCGCTGCGCGGATGATCGAGGCCATTCACCAGGTGGGCATGGCCCATCTGCCCGGCGTTGCTTCTGTTGGCCTCATCGAAAACCGCCCCAACAGCCGCAATGTGGTGCCCGGTGAAGTGTTCTTCACTGTTGATCTGCGTCATCCTGATGAGAGCGTGCTTGACCGCATGGAGCATGCCTACCAGGCAGTTCTGCCAAAGATTGCGGGCGAACTCAAGCTTGAGATTGAAGAAAAACGCATCTGGAATTCGCCTGCGGTGAAATTCGCGCCCGAACTCATTGAGTGCGCGCGCAAGGGTGCGGCGCAGGCTGGATTTTCGACGCGCGAGATGGCGTCAGGCGCTGGCCACGACGCCGCCTATATCGCGCGCGTGGCCCCCACCACGATGATTTTTGTGCCCTGTCTGGGCGGCATTTCGCACAATGAAGCGGAATCAACCACGCTGGAAGAATGTGGCGCAGGCGCGCAAGTGCTGCTAAACGCCGTGCTCGATTATGATCGTAAATTTGGAGGCTGACATGACAATAAAAAGAATTGGCGCAGGCAAGCGCATGAGTGCCGCCGTCATCCACGGCGGCATTGCCTATCTTGCTGGCTTTGTGGCCGACAAGGCGGCGGGGAAATCGGTGAAAGAACAAACCGCCGATATTCTGGGCCAGATCGATGCCACGCTGAAAGAAGCCGGCACCGATAAAACCAAAATCCTCAAAGCCAATATCTGGCTCACCGACATCAACAATTTCGCGGCAATGAACGAAGCCTGGGACGCCTGGGTGGTCGAAGGCCAGACCCCGGCGCGCGCCACGGTGGAGTCCAGGCTTGCAGCGCCGGGACTTGATGTTGAGATCATGGTTGAGGCGGCGATCACGTAAAATGTCCTTCGAGGCTCGCAAGGATATCCCATGAAAGCCCTCGTCCTCGGTGCCGGCATTGTTGGCATCACCACCGCCTATGAACTCAACCGCGATGGCTATGATGTCACCGTCATCGACCGTGAGGCGGAGCCTGCGTCATTCACCAGCTTCTCCAATGCCGGGTTGTTCGCGCCCGGTCACGCCTATTCATGGTCCTCGCCCGCGGCGCCCATGATGTTGCTGCGTTCGCTATGGCGCGGTGATCAGGCCTTGCGCATCAAGCTCAACGCCGATCCCCGCTTCTGGCGCTGGATGTGGAAGTTCTGGCAGGAATGCACCAATGAGCGACTGGCGCGGAATTCCATCGCCAAAGTGAAACTATGCAATTACTCACTCGATGTGTTTCATCAGACAGTGGCGCGCACCCAAGTCAAATATGACGGGCGCAAGGGTGGGCTGCTCTATCTCTACCGCAACGAGGAAGCGCTGGCGGCGGCAGTCACAAAATCAAAAATCCTCTCCGACCATGGCTGCGTCATCAATGTGCTTGACCCGGGCGGTATTGCAAAAGTTGACCCGGCCTTGGCTGGTTCCAACATCTTCGCCGGAGCGCTCTACGCCCCCAATGATGAAAGCGGCGATTGCCGGTTGTTCTCGCGCAACATGGGCGAGTGGCTGAAGGGCCAGGGTGTGACCTTCAAATTCAACACCGAGATCAAGGGCTTTGAAACGGCAGGCGACCGCATCAGCGCGGTGGTGACCGACAAAGGCGCTGAGAACGCTGATGTCATCGTGCTGTGCCTGGGTGTGTATTCGCCGCATCTGGCAGAGCCGCTGGGCCATGATCTGCCCGTCTATCCGGTCAAGGGCTATGCCATGACCGCACCCGTGGCGGGGCGCAATAACCCGCCGCGCATCGGCGGCATGGATGAGTCATCGCTGGTGGCATACGCGCCCTACGGCGACCGCATCCGGGTGACTGGCACAGCGGAGTTTTCGGGCTATGGCCGCGCGCACCGCCCACAGGATTTCGCCACCATGCTCAACACCATGAAAACACTTTTCCCCGATGGCGCGGACTGGTCGAAGGCCACATACTGGGCGGGCCTGCGGCCGATGACGCCTTCGGGCGTGCCCATCATCGGGCCATCGCGCATGAAAAATCTGTGGTTCAACACGGGCCAAGGGCACATGGGCTGGACCATGAGCCATGGCGCAGCGCGGATCACGGCCGATCTCATCGCCGGCAAGGCCCCCAAAGTTCCGCTTGACGCGATGACGGCCAGTTCGTAGGTCCTTGATCACGGCGGTGGTTTGGGGGGGATATCATGAAACAAATTATTGTCGCAGTCGTGGCAGGGCTGTATGTGTTGGCAAGCAGCGTTGCGGATGCCAAAACTTTCACAGGCTATGCGTCCTTCTATAAATCCGGAAAGCGCACCGCCAGTGGCGAGCGCTTCAAGCCAAATGGCCTCACCGCAGCGCACCGCACCTTGCCGTTTGGAACCAAGGTCAAGGTTACCAATCTCGCCAATGGCAAATCCGTGGTGGTCCGCATCAATGATCGTGGCCCCTTTGGCCGGGGCCGGGTCATTGACCTGAGCCTTGGGGCAGCGAAGTCGGTGGGCATGGTGCGCAGCGGCGTTGGCAAAGTGAAATTCGTTGTCATAAGCCCTGTCGCCGACGCGCCCGAGGAGACCCTCGTTGAAAACAGTCTTTACTTACGCCCACCGCGCCCATTTCGCGCAGGGCGAGATTTGCGGCGGCGAGTTTGTCACCCCCTTTGAGCGCCCCTCGCGCATGGAATATATCCTCCGTGAACTGAAGAAACGGCGGATGACCGACATCGTCGAGCCAGCACAGCTCGACATGAAGCCGGTGCGGAAAATTCATGATCACGGCTTTCTCGAATTTCTTGAATCCGCCTGGGATGAATGGACACGCGCTGGCTACCGCGGCGAAATCATCCCAACAAGCGTTCTTAACCGCTCGCTTCGCCAGAAAATCCCGCGCCATATTGATGGCCGCGTGGGTTACTACACCCACTCCGTCGAAACCTGCATCACCTCGGGCACATGGGAAGCGGCCACCGCTTCCGCCGCCGTGGCGCAGACCGCGCAGAAACTCATCAGCGCTGGCGCGCCTTCCGCCTTCGCGCTGTGCCGCCCGCCGGGGCACCATGCCCATGATGACCTTTATGGCGGCTATTGCTTCCTCAACAATGTGGCCATTGCCGCCCAAGGGTTTCTTGACGGGGGTGCGAAACGCGTGGCCATTCTCGATGTCGATTTTCATCACGGCAACGGCACCCAGGATATTTTCTACACCCGCAAAGATGTTCTCTTCTGCTCGCTGCACGGCGACCCGCAAGACGCCTACCCCTATTTTCTCGGCTACAAGGACGAGAAGGGGGAGGGCGCTGGCGAGGGCTATAACTTCAATTTCCCCATGCCGCCGGGCACCACATATGATGTCTGGAGCGCCGCCCTCGAAAGTGCGTGCCGGAAAGTGAAAGCTTACAAGCCCGATGTGCTGCTGGTCTCGCTCGGCGTTGACACCTTCAAGGATGATCCCATCAGCTTCTTCAAGCTCACCAGCGCCGACTTCAAAACCTACGGCGCCCGCATCGCCAAACTCAAGCTGCCAACATTGTTCGTCATGGAAGGCGGCTACGCCATCGACGCCATCGGCACCAATACCGTGAACGCGCTGGAAGGTTTTCTGGGGGGTTAAAGCGCGCGGCAGAGAGCCCTCATCCGGCCTTCGGCCACCTTCTCCCATTTACGAAGGCGCAAACGGGAGAAGGCCATCAACCATCAAGCACCTTCTCCCGTTCGCCTTCGAATGGGAGAAGCAACCCTCAGATTTTGATTTTTTATGACGTTAGAGAAGAATTGCCTGGTCGGAGAAGGGGCTGTGGATATGTGGACAACGCCGCTCTCGCCCGTAGCAGCGGTGGTGCTTGTGAGGCGT
>JANOTU010000065.1:0-4206 GCA_031416515.1 Hyphomicrobiales bacterium | reverse complement strand
AGAGCCGTATGCGGGAAAACCGCCCGTACGGTTCGGAGGGAGGGGAGGGCGAAAGTCCTTCCCTACCCCTATCCAGGAAAACGCTTGCGTGTCTGGCCTCCGGCATTGTTGGGTGTCGCCTATACTGCGCGCAGGCCAACGGATCAGTCAGAATTCCTGTTTCCTCCCAACCCTCAGGGTGAGGAAGTGAGAGTATGCCGCGTTTGAAACTGTTTACAGGTTAGCCCTGAAGTGGCGCTGAGGGCTCATGAAGTCTGCCACCTTGATCAGAGTCAATGCCTGCCTGGTGAAATAGATTTTATACTTGCAATTTACTGAACCGAGGCATCACCCATGACCACTCTTGATCCTCTCACCGAGCATTCGCGGAGGCGCAACTGCCGCATTTGCCAATCGGCCTGTTCGGCGCCAGCACCGGCGCTGCTGCCGCCCTGATGGCCGCGGCGGAGCATGGTGAGGCGATTGGCGCGGTTGTCTCGCGTGGCGGGCGGCCGGACCTGGCGCTTGCCGCGCTAAACCGCGTCACAGCGCCCACACTGCTGATTGTCGGCGGCCAAGACACGCCCGTCATCGACATGAACCGGACGGCTCTTGCAGCACTGCGCTGCGAGAAACGGCTGGACATCGTGGCCGGGGCAAACCATCTTTTCGAGGAGCAAGGCGCGCTGAACCGCGTTGTTGAACTTGCAACGGCTTGGTTCAGTCAGCATTCAGGCCGAAGGGAAGGACCATGACCTTCACAAGATTCGCATCGCGGACGGAGGCCGGGCAACTTCTGGCAGAGCAGGTGGCGACTTTCCATTTCGACCGGCCCGTGGTCCTCGCTTTGCCGCGCGGCGGCGTGCCCGTGGCCCTTGAGGTCGCGCGCGCCCTCAAGGCTCCGCTGGATTTGCTCCTTGTACGGAAGATCGGTGTTCCCTGGCAGCCTGAGCTCGCCGCCGCCGCCGTGGTCGACGGGGAGCGCCATGATCTCGTCCTCAACCATGAAGTCATGGCGATGGCCGGCCTGCGCCAGGACGACATCGAACCCGGCCTTGCCAAGGCGATTGCCGAGATCGAGCGCCGCCGCAAGCTCTACCTCAAGAACCGCGCCCCCGTGCCCGTATCGGGCTGCACGGCCATCGTTGTCGATGACGGCATCGCCACCGGCACCACCGTCAAGGCCGCGCTCCAGGCCCTGCGCAAGCGAACGCCTGCGAAACTGGTCCTGGCCGTGCCCGTGGCCCCGCCTGACACCATCGCCGAACTCCAGCCCTATGTCGATGAAATCATCTGCCTGCAGCAGCCCGAACCTTTTCACGCCATTGGACTGTTCTACAGCGACTTCCATCAGGTCGGCGACGATGAAGTCATCGAAATGATGGCAGCGGCGGACTGATCCAGAATTGAACGAAGCTTGCGTGTCACCATGGCGATGCCAATTGGATTTCAGCGATGCCCCTGCCGGACAGGGACCTTGCGCTCGCAGGCTTCGTATACATTTTTGGAGTATAGGCTTTTATAGCGCAATGACCGTACGCTGTCAAGGACTAAATTCCAATTTTCAGGGCGATTCAGTAAACTGTGCGCAGGCCAACGGATCAGTCAGAATTATTGCCCCCCCCCAACCCTCATCCTGAGGTGCGAGCTCCTTCGCGAGCCTCGAAGGACGGTTGCAGGTTCCGCACGGTGGGCCCTTCGAGGCGTGGCTACGAGCTCGCACCTCAGGGTGAGGAAGTGGAAGTATGCCATATCGCTCTTGCACCAAACAAATCAAAAAATGGTACGGCTTGAGGTGCTTGACACTGTTTACAGAATAGCCCTGTCCAATTTTGATCTCATCTCATAGCACTTGACCTTTCCAGCCTCTGTGCGGCAAGTTCTGCTGGTGGTTGCTTCACGGGAGACCCAGACATGTATCGCCATATTCTTGCCGTTGCCGCGTTGTTGATTGTCCTTTCGCCCGCTTTGGCTGAAGATGCAAAAATCCAGCGAACCTTGGCGCTTTCCGGTCATGGGGAAGTTCGGATGGCCCCAGACCTGGCGGTTGTCATGGTGGGGGTGCTGAGCCAGGCCGACAGCGCGGGTGCCGCGCTGGATGCCAACACCGCGGCCATGCAGGCGGTGTTTGCGGCGCTCAAGGCCAGCCTCATTGAGGAGAAGGACATCCAGACTTCGAATTTCAGCGTGGCACCGCGTTATGACTACAATGTCCAGCCGCCGCGCTTCATTGGCTACGATGTGTCCAACACTGTGACTGTCACGTTACGCAAGATTGCCACGCTGGGCGCTGTGCTCGACCGGGTGGTCGCTTCGGGATCAAACCAGATCAACGGCGTGCAGTTTCAGGTGTCGAAGCCGGAGGCGGCGCTGGATGAGGCGCGCAAGCTTGGCGTTCAGGATGCGCTGCGCAAAGCCAGGCTTTATGCCGCAGCCAGTCTTGTCACGCTCGGCGACGTTATTTCGATTTCTGAGGGTGGCGGCTTCCAGCCGCCAGTGCCGATGCAGACCAAGATGATGCGCGCCGAGGGGATGGCGGATGTGCCCATCGCCCAGGGCGAACAGGCGATTTCTGTTGACGTGAGCATGGTCTGGGAGATCAAATAGGCATTATGCCTGTTCTTGAGCGCGATCCCTGGCGCGACCAGTTTTTTGTAAATGTTGCCTGTCCCGATGATGTGCTCATCCCCACCGATGATCCGGATTCATGGGAGTGGTATCCGGAGCACCGCTGGGTCTATGACAAGTTGAAAATCGCCCAGAGTCAGGGTCTCCTCTGCGCGCCGCACGGTGTTGCGCCGCCTGCCTTTCCGGTCTTTTCCAAGCCCATGATCAATCTGAAGGGCATGGGCATCGGCAGCCGTGTCATCGCCAGCAAGGAGGAATTCGAGCACACCTACCAGCCGGGGCATATGTGGATGGACTTGCTGGAGGGTGACCATGTCTCCACCGATTGCGCCGTGCGCGAGGGCTGTGTGGTCTGGAGCCGCCATGCCACGGGCCTTGCCTGGGCCCACGGCATGTTCAAGCACTGGACCATCCATGCGGGTGTCATGCCCACTCTACAGGCCTATCTGTCGGGCTGGGTTGAGGCTCATATGAGCCGCTACACCGGCATGATGAATTTCGAGACCATCGGCGGTCGCATCATCGAGGTCCACTTGCGCTTTGCTGATCAGTGGTGCGATCTTTATGGCACGGGCTGGGTTGCGGCGCTGGTGCGGCTTTATGAACAAGGTGTCTGGAAGTTCGACGACAGCCAGCGCCGCGATGGCTATTCTGTGCCTCTGTTCGCCGCTCACGGCAACGGCTTTCGCCATCCATCTTCTGAACTTCAGGCCCGCATCCGCAGCCTTTCTCATATCAGCAGCCTGCAAGTTACCTTCCACGAAAACAAAGCCCCGTCTGACCATGCCATGCCGCCGGGCGGCTTTCGGCTAGGCATCATCAATTGCACGGATCTGGCGGCAGGGCTTGCGGCCCGCCTCGAACTGGCTGGCGCGTTTCCGGCTGAACTGGTGATTTTGCCGGAATAGAAGGGCCCTTGCGCGGCCATGGACCTTTTCCTTGATCTGGCTCAAGGTTCCAGCCTGGGCTTGGTGTACGATTGCTAAACTCATATGGAGGTGAAAATGAAGAGACTGTCAAACAAGACCCGGATTCTCGTGGTCGACGGTGCCCATGCCCTGGTGCTGCGCAATGATGGGGACGCCATCTCGCCCAATTTGAAACTGGTCAAGGCCTATGAGCAGGATAACCCCGCAACCCGCGACCAAGGCAGTGAGAGGCCGGGCCGCATCAATGATAGCCTGGGCCGCAAATCGGCCATGGAAGCCACCGACTGGCACCGCATCGCCGAAGAAAAGTTTGTGACCCGCATCGCTGGCGACATGGCCAAGGACCTGGCTGCGGGCGAATTCGAGAATTTTATCCTCGCCGCCCCGCCCACAGCGCTTGGTGAATTCCGCAAGGCCGCGAATGGGGCGCTGGCCAAGGCAACCATTCTTGAGATTGACAAGGACCTGACCAGGCATCCCGTGCCCGCGATTGAGAAGTTGTTGCTCAAGGCGCTTGAAGCGGCCAGCTTCACGCCCTAAGCACGAGGGCATGCCTGCCCAGGATTACTTCGCAACCCGCATTTACCGGGAAGACTTGACCGACACCTTCAAGCTTAACCATGAGCTTGAAAGTGTCGCCATGGACTTGAGCGAAGTTGACCGCGCTGGC
>JANOTU010000064.1:0-8932 GCA_031416515.1 Hyphomicrobiales bacterium | reverse complement strand
GAGCGCCAATCACATGCGGCAGGGCGATCAGGATAACAGCAGCAGCCACCGCCCACAGCTCAGCCCGTGCGGCGATGAGATAGATGCCGAACCCGGTGGCCACAATGGTGCCCGCCCACCAAATCTGGCTGGCGCGCAAATCACCAACCGGCATGCCCGGCAATTCCGGGGGAAGGCCGGCGGCGGGCGCCAGCGTCACCGCGAGAAATCCACACAGGCCCCAGATCACCCCGTTGGCCCGCGTCATCGCCAGGCCGGTCAGCAGCGACAGTCCCGCCATGATCGCGGCAAAGGCCGCGCCCGCCATGGCGGAGGTCGCATAGGTCGAGAGCGTCCGCGCGGCATTTTCGCCGTGCGCTCCCTCGAAGGCTTCAGCGGCAACAATAAGGGGCGTCAGCCGCACATGCTGGATGGCACCCATGACAAGCCCTGCCGCGATCCCGGCCAGGAGCGCGGCGAACAGAACCCTGCCGATCATGCTTTAGTGGCAGGGAAAGCCGATTGAATGGCGGGTATCGTGGGCAGCGTCATGCGCCACTGCCATATGCGAGAGGCCCACCGTGTAAAGCAGGGCCGAACCCACAAACAAAACAACAAGCCCGGCAACAACGCGCTGCGAGACCGAAATGGAAATCGTCTTGGTAATCGTGGTCATGAACACCCTCCGTGCGACCGGTTGCTTCTGGGCACATCGCCCCTTCTCTCACGCGGCAGGTCTCCTGACTTGCGGGTCGTTGGGTTCAGGCGGCCTTCCCGGTTGCCCAGTGGCTTGCGCTTGCCTGAAACCTCGCCGCTCACAGTTGCGGGGGCAGTCACGGTTTTGGCCCCGATTGGGTCGTCCGCACCGTGTTCCCTGTTGGGCCTCTTGCCGTCTGGCTTCGAAGCACCGCGTGGAAACATCTTTGGCAGAACCTGGCGATTTTGGCAACGGAGTTTTAACCCTGATGCGCGATGCTGCCTCATCATGAAAATACGATCAGTGTTATTGGCGTCAGTCAGCGTTGCTTTCTTAGCTGCCAGTGTGGCCGGAGCCGCCCCCCAGAACCTCAACGCGGTCCTGGCGGAGGAGGCTTACAAGTCACTCACCTCGGGCGATCCCGCCAAGGCGGTCAGCTCCTACACCACGGCCATTGAGTCGCGCGAGCTGGGGCCAGAGCTTCTGGCAAACGCGCTTCTCAATCGCGGCCTGGCGCATCAATATCTCAACCAGCCGGACCTTGCCGTGGATGACTACACCGCCGCCATGCGCATTGATGCCATGTCCGGCAGCTTGCGCGCCATGGCGCTTTACAACCGTGGCCTCGCCTATCAGAAGCAGCGGAAACAGGCCGCCGCGATTGAGGATTTCACCAGCGCGCTGTTCCTCGACCCCAGGCTTTCCCACGCCTATTACAGCCGCGGAAATTTGCTGCGTGAAACCGGGCAACACCTGTTTGCATTGTCGGACTTCGACAAGGCGCTGCAGGCGGGCCATCCCGATGCAGCGAAGGTGCACTATAGCGAAGCGCTCACCTATGAGGCTTTGGGCAGAACCAGCAATGCGCAGGAAGCGCTGACCAAGTCGCTCGCTGTCAATCCGGATTTCTTGCCCGCCAAAACCCGCCTCGCCGCCCTGAGCCCGGTGGTGGACAATATGGCCACTGCCACAATCGCCATGGCCGCGCCGCCGGAATTGCTGGACGGCGAGGTCACGCTGGTCGGTGCCGCTTCGCCGAAGAAACTCTACACTGACCGTGTGCCGACCGAGGATCACCTCGTTGAAGCACTTGCAGCAGCCGAGCCTGAGAGAATCATTGCCATTGAAGCAGTGGCCGAAGAACCGGTCGTGGAGCCCATCGCCGCAGAGGCTGTGGGCTCAATTGAAGAACCAGAAGCAGAACCGGTCGTCACGGGTTGGAGCGTGCAGATCGCCTCAGCTTCAAGCGAAGATGCCGCTTGGTCGACCTGGAAGAAAATGCAGGCCAGGCACCGCGTGCTGGCAGGTCAAACCGCCAGTGTGGTCAAAGCCGACCTGGGCGCCAAGGGCACCTTCTACCGGGTTCGCTTCCACGGCTATGACAAGCAGAACGAAGCCAAGAGCGCTTGCTCCAGGTTGAAGTCCAAAGGCGTCAGTTGCTTTGTCAGCAAGGCGAGTTCCTGATCCCTGCAGTTTGATTTAAATTTGAGGTAAGGGCCTGTCAGGAAATAACAGCTTCGAGTGGCGGCGGTCCTTTTCCCAGTTCCGTCATGCCAGGGACAAGCTGGCGTCCAGCTACTATGGGCCAAGAGTCAGCTGACAAGAGACTAAAGTTCAAACTCGATGGGCGTGAACAACGTGCCTTTTTCCACATTCTCGGTTGAATAGTGGTGGCTGTGCTTTTCCAACTCATCCACCAGCGTTTGGCGCGGAACAGCGGTGGCCGCGCTCTCGCCGTGCACATTGTGCATGGTGGACATGACCGAAACCAGCCGTCCCTTCTTGCCCTTGCTCGCATGCTTGTGGTTGAATAGCTTCCACAGGGACTTCGGCGTGGCGTTGCGGCTGCCATGGTGGCCGACCTTGTAAAGATCGACTTCCTTGAGCAGCTTGACATAGGCTGGATTTGACAGGGCGTATTGCCAGTTCTCCCACTGCGCATCGCCGGGAAACAGCAGCGATTTTCCGCCGGCGCGGAACAGGAGAATGAGGCTGGTGTTGTTCATCGCATCATCAAGCGCTGTGACCATGGAGAACAGCATGTCCTTGCGCATTTTGGCGAGCCGGTGCTCGGCCCAGCGCGCATGCGGCGCGGTGGCAACCGCATGACCTGGAAACAGCACTGGTTGCGCGCCGGGTTCGCCGCCACTGTCCAACCCTCCGGCCACGCCACGCATGCTTGCAAGCTGCCAATACTGTTCAGCATTCTCTGCCTTTTGCTGTGACACATTCGGATGCTGATCAACGGTCGGAGGTCCGAGGACCAAAAGCTCGACACCTGGCAGAATGCCGGAAATGTCGGCGCTCTGGCCAGCATGCAGATAGCGAGGCTTGCGCTTTCCCATGGTCATGAGATTTTTTACAGCACTCTTGTTGCTGACATTGTTTTCGCCGACAAAACCAAGGAAATTCCATTCAGATTCAGAAAATCCCAGCTTGCGGCCCTGCTCCGGGCTCTTGTCGGCGGTGAACCGGTGAACCTGCTCCGCAAAACCGTTCATGCCTGCCAGTGACCGGACAAAGGCCCTGGGGCCGGCAGCAGGGCCTGTTGCGTCCTCGGCAATATCAGGATCTTCCGTCCAGGGTTGGAGGACCAATTCCGGCTTGAGGCCCGCGATGATGCGGCCCGAGGACTTGCCCTTCGCTGTCGTGGCAAAGCCGCTGATATGGTCCTTGTGCCGGTGAGTGGCCACCACCATGTGCAGCTTGTTGTTTGTGAGCAGCCCAATCTTCGCGGCGATGTCCGCCATGTAGTTCTTGACGGCACCTGGCGGTGCCCGGGTCGAGCCGAAATCGATCAGGACATGGCGGCTGTCTTTGGCATAAGCGAAACTCAACAGGAAACAATCGCCGAAACCGACATTGAAGGCGCGCAGTGTTGCCTTGGTGGGGGAAGTGGCCATCACAGAAGCATTCCCGCTGGAGGTTGCTGGACGGTCAATCCACCCCGCTTCAGGTGGGCAAGCGCAAATGGCCGGTCAGGAGCGGCACTGCGGACAAGTTGTCCGGAAAAATTCAGGCGAATCAAGCGATCCTTCTGGCGCGGACTGCTGAGGTGGTTGGAGATATGGTATTTCAACTGGCCAAATTCGTCAAAAATCAGCGCGCCGCCGCCGACGAGATCAAACCGGATATCCAGGTTGTCAGCGACGAAGTCAGGCACGGGAATCCTGAAATGCCTGAGCACGCCCCTATCCGCTTGTTTCACAAGCTGATAATATTCGGCAATGGTCTCCCTGACGATGAAGCCATCCGGCGCGACCCGCGACACACTGCGGACCGAAGATACCTTTGTGTAGGCATCATCGACAAGTCCAAGGTGCCTGCGATTTTCCCAGACGAACCTGAACATCCCTTCGCGGTCCCAGTGCATGCTGTCCGAATTGCCACGGCTGTAACGCAAGTCCTTGTCAAAGGGACAATAGGTGCCAATTTCCTGGCCTTTTTTTGCCGGATGCGGATAAATTCCCCAGGGCTTGAAGGCTTCAATCAGCAGGCGCCGATAGTGATAGGTTGAATCATCCGGGCACGTCTGCATGTCAGATGTCAGCATCGCCATGAGAAAATCGCGGAACTCGACATGAACCGGCGGCAGATAGTCGACGGCGCGAATGACCATGGTCAGGAGATGCTGGGCCGCCTTGGCGCCCTCTTCCGCGATCCGCCACAGGTCAACCTGAATATGATCCCAGTTGCGAAGGCCTCCCGCATCGAATTTCTCCAGCGACTTGAATTTTCCCGAAAGCCGCGCATGCCACACCTCGACAAAAGCCTTTATCACGGCAGCCACCAGCACTTCTCCCAGGGCATGAACTTCCGTTTCAGCGCTGATCATCTTGTCATCGGGGACAAGCCTGATCGACCGGCGCAGCGCATCCCTTCCCAGCGGATCTGTGCTTTTGCCCATTTCTTCAGCCAATCCGAACAGGAAGCCTTTGTTCTGAATCCGCTCCAGCGCTTTGCCCAGGGGTATCCTGCCGGTCGGATGCGAGCCAAGCTTGTCCACCCGCAATGCGAACTGAATCAGTTTCTCTGATCGCAGGACCGAAAGCAGCGCGATGACGTCAGCGAACCCCTCATGGAACGCGCCCTGCTGGTTGGATGACGGCCTTGTGTACTGGTTGCGCATTCCGTCGAGAAGCGCATGCGCGGTTTCATGGGCAACAATGTCATGCGACAGGCAGGTGAATATGTTGGTCTTCCTCTGCTTGAAATAGCCGAAGATCAACGCCTCGTCTTCCCTCGAATAAAACGCATTGGCCTCCTCGAAGGCGTGGGGCACCAGTTTGAGCTGGTGGCTTTCGCCGGCGAATCCCCAGGAAAGGCTGCGCCCGAGTGCCCGCTCGAATTCAAACAAGGTCGCCGCCGCAACGCCAAATACGTTTTGCGCGTGAAAGCCAGGATCGGCCAGCAGCTTTTCGATATCGCCTGCGTCCTGATAGGGATCGCAGTCTTGTGGCAGGACATAGGGTTTGTAGAAACTGCCAGTTGAGGCGTCATAATCGATGACTTCAAAACGCGATCCGCGCGGACCCGGCGCCAGCGGCTCGGACGGTATTCGCACTTTCGCAAGCAGAGGCCGCCCACCGCCTGTCAGCACAGACGGGTCTTCCGCCAGAACAGTAATTTCGCGCGTCGAATAGGCAACTTGCGGCTGGGCTGCCATCGGGAACGCTCCCTTGGTCCGTTAAACTGCCGGTTAATTCTCGCTCAACAAGGCTGCAATGCTGAGTTCTCACATATCCCAACCCGGACAAGCCGGAACCAAAAAGGCTTAGCGACAACCCTCGGCTGTGCGGGCAATTTTGGATGATCCTCCGATTCACATCCGCCCGTTTATTCCCGCATCAGCGGGTGGGAAAAATAAACAACCCTGTGGGTTCATGCCATTGAGGCGTACGGATTATCGCGCCAAAAATTCTTTTTCACAAGGGAATTCTGTGCAGAAAACACCAAGAGTCAGCCGATAAGAGACTAAAGGGCTCGCACGGCAACGCTTCCGCGCTCGCTTGCATGAGTTCGCATTTGCCATTATCGGCGTGGCATGGCCCTGCACATGATCAAGCTTTGCGTTGGCGTGAGTGAAATCGAGGAACTCGAACATTGGGTCCGCGAAGCAAAAGCGGGCCGCGAGACGCTGGACCACACCACCCGCATGTTTCCCAAGCGCCGCGACGAGCTTCTGGCGGGCGGCTCCCTGTACTGGGTTATTCGTGGCCTGATCCTGTGCCGCCAGCCCATCGCTGATCTCGTGGCCGTCAAGGGCAGCGACGGGATTGAGCGCTGCCGCATTGATTTCAAGCCGAGGATCGTGCCCGTAATCCCAGCGCCCCGCCGC
This sequence comes from Hyphomicrobiales bacterium, assembly GCA_031416515.1. Taxonomy (GTDB): domain Bacteria; phylum Pseudomonadota; class Alphaproteobacteria; order Rhizobiales; family Aestuariivirgaceae; genus Aestuariivirga. The sequence continues at coordinate 2,918 of JANOTU010000064.1, read as the reverse complement.
GCCTTTCAAGGCTGGCGCTATCTTGAGCCCGCCGACGCGCCTGCCGATCTGCCGAAGGGTGGCTCCGCCAAAGGAATGACGGATAAGATGCGGCGGGAGTTGTCGGAACTGGGGTTGTTGTGAAGCTGAATCCTTTTCTTCCTTCCCCCCCCCCCCTCGCGGGGGAAGGTGGCGGCGCGCCTTTCGGCGCGACGTCGGATGAGGGGGCGGTTCAGCGAGTCCTACAGCCTCCGCGACTCGCGGAACCGCCCCCTCATCCGGCGCGTACCGCGCCACCTTCTCCCGCGAGGGGAGAAGACGAAGAGTTAAACTCCAATATTGTCAATCAGCCGGGTCTTGCCCAGCCAGGCGGCGGCGATGATGCGGAGGGGTTCGTTTGGCAGCTTCGGCACTGCCAGAGTTTCTGCATTGCGCACACTCACGTAATCGACTTTGAAGCCAAGTGTGGTGAGGGAGCGGCTGGCGGCGCGCATGGCGGTTTGGGGATTGCGTCCGGCTCTGATCTTGTCGGCGGCCTGCGTGAGCAAGCGGTGAATGGCTGCGGCCTTGTTGCGCTCGGCGAAGGTCAGATAGGCGTTGCGCGACGACATGGCGAGGCCGCTGGCTTCGCGCACCGTTGCAATGGCGATGATTTCAACAGGAATATCGAGGTCTTTGGCCATGCGGGTGACGACCTTCAATTGCTGATAGTCCTTCTCACCAAACAGCGCATCGTCAGCGCCCGTCTGCATGAATAACTTGGCAACGATGGTGGCGACGCCGTCGAAGAACCCTGGCCGGTATTTATCTTCCAGCCCGACTTTGGCGGGGCCGGCCATGACGATGCTGGTCGCGAAATCGGGCGTGTAGACTTCTTCCAATGCCGGCGCGAAAACCAATTGGGCGCCTGCGCCCCCAAGCTTCTCCACATCGCCCGCCTCATCGCGGGGATAGCGGCTCAAATCTTCATTGGTGCCGAATTGCTTTGGATTGACAAAGATCGTGGCGATCACCCGGTCGGCGCGCTTGAGGCCCTCGCGCACCAGCGTCAGATGCCCCTCATGCAAAGCGCCCATGGTGGGCACCACGGCGTAGCGCAGGCCGTCGCTCCGCCATTTCGCGGTCTCGCGGCGCAATGCCGCAACAGTTCTGACGATCTTGGGTTTCATGCTAAGGCTTTTCTAATCGAGAACTTCTTCGGGGAGAAGCCTTTAACATGACGCTCAACCGAACCACCATCGCTGCCAGGCTCTTTGCCGATGAGACGACCCTCGTGCGCCAGCTTGCTGAGGCCGCAACCCTTTCCGCCGAAGACCAGCGCCGGGTGGCGGAACTTGCCCGCCAGCTTGTGGCGGCGGTACGCGCAGGACGGCGGCAACAGGGCGGCATTGACGCGTTCATGCAGGAATATTCGCTCTCTTCCGAAGAAGGCGTTGTCCTCATGTGCCTTGCAGAAGCGCTGCTGCGCATTCCAGACAGCGGCACCGCCGACCGGTTGATCGCCGACAAGATCGGGGCCGGGGACTGGGCGGGGCATTTGGGTCAGTCTGAATCGCTCTTCGTCAATGCCTCTGCCTGGGGACTGATGCTGACGGGCAAATTCATGGAACTGGGCAAGGACGCGAGAACCGATCTGGGTTCCTGGCTCAAGCGCTTTGTGGCGCGCTCGGGCGAGCCCTTCATCCGCAACGCCATGAAGCAGGCCATGCGCATCATGGGCCGGCAATTCGTCCTTGGGCGGACGATTGACGAGGCGCTCAGCGTGGCGAGGCCGCTGGAGGCGCAAGGCTACCGCTTTTCCTATGACATGCTGGGCGAGGCCGCCTTCACCAGCCAAGATGCCGCGCGCTATTTTGAGTCCTATCGCCATGCGCTGCAAACCCTGGGCGAACACGCGAGCGGCGCAGATATATTTGCCCGCGCCTCGATCTCGGTGAAACTCTCCGCCTTGCATCCGCGCTATGAGGAGAAGCAGGAGGCCCGCGTCATGGCCGAGCTTCTGCCGCGTGTGGTCGAGCTGGCGCGGCTGGCAAAGTCGCTCAATGTCGGCTTCACCATCGACGCAGAAGAGGTGAACCGCCTTGATCTCTCGCTCGAACTCTTTGAACGATTGGCAAGGGATGACACTTTGCGGGGCTGGAACGGCCTTGGCCTTGCGGTGCAGGCCTATGCCAAGCGGGCGCTGCCGGTGCTTGATTGGCTGGCCGCGCTTGGCGCAGAGACCGGCCGCAAGTTGCCGGTGCGCCTGGTGAAGGGTGCCTATTGGGACACCGAGATCAAGCGCGCGCAAGAAGCAGGGTTCCCCGCCTATCCGCTTTTTACCCGCAAGGTCTCTACTGATGTCAGCTATCTCGCCTGCGCCAAATTCCTGCTGGACAACCGCCAGCGCTTCTACCCGCAATTTGCCACCCACAACGCCCACACGCTGGCGGCGATTTCGGTGATGGCGGGCGCCGACCGGGGCTTTGAGTTCCAGCGCCTGCACGGCATGGGCCAGGCGCTTTATGAGCAAGTTATCGCCACCCAGCCATGCCGCATCTACGCGCCGGTTGGCTCCCATGAGGACCTGCTCGCCTATCTGGTGCGCCGTCTGCTGGAAAATGGCGCCAACACCTCCTTCGTCAACCGCCTCGCCGATGATGAAGCGCCCATTGCCGAGATTATCGCCGATCCGGTGATCGAGGTCACAAAACTCCAAACAATTCCGCACCCGCATATTCCCTTGCCCGCAGATATATTCCGTGGACGGCGCAATTCGAGCGGTCACGCGCTCTGGGACGATGCCACCCGCGCGCAACTGAACGCTGGCATTGCGCGCGAACTGGCAAAGCCCTTCGCAGCCGGGGAACCGGGCGGCATACGGCGCGACATCGCCTCGCCGCATGACAGCAGCATGGTGATCGGCAGCGTTAATGAGGCTGATGACAATGCTAGCGCCC
>JANOTU010000063.1:0-2300 GCA_031416515.1 Hyphomicrobiales bacterium | reverse complement strand
TTGCCAATCCATTCCAGGCTCAAGCCGGTCATCCAGCAAGACAATGTCGATCGCCGTGGCCGCAAGCGCGTCGCGGATCATGACGGCATCGGCTTGATCGCTCGCCGCGTGGATCAGCATGACAGGTATTTTAATGGCTTGAGTTTGCTCTGCTTCCGCCACGGGCGCGCCAGTCCGGCGCAGCTTTCGGAAAAACGTGACTACGCGCTGACTGGCGTTTTCGGCATTTTGATCAGCAGCCGAGAGCCACTTCCGGATCCACGCGGCGGATGAATTGAACATGTCAGCGCGGAGCTGCAGCGCCAGCCAAACGATGAGTGGCGTGGCAGCCAGCACTGTCAGCGGCAGGAATGCGCCTGCGGGCAGTGCGCCACTGTCAGTGGAAGGGCTCAGCCACCAGGCGGCGGCGGCGTAGAGGCTGGCGATGCCAATGGCGGCGAGATCGCGCCATGACATGGCGGCGAGCCAGCGGCCGATGCCGGGGCGCAGCCAGTCAGGCGCAGGGAAATCGCCGTCGCTGGCGAGGGTGTCGATGAAGAGCGTGTCGCGGGCCGGCTGGCGGGCGCGTTTGGTCAGCAGCCGCATCGGATCACCGCGCAGCGGCTTGAGACGCGGGCCATCCGCTGAACCTGCCGTCATGATGTTCTGGATCGCGGCAACGGTGTTGCTGCGGATGTCCGCAGGCAAAGTCGCAATCAATCGTTTCCTGAGCCATTGCGGCATCTGGCCCTGGCGCAGCCAGGGCAGCAGGGTGAGTGCGGCAAGGCGTGGCTCCTGGTAAAGTGTTTCATCGCCAATCTTCAGCTCACGCCCAAGATAAAGCGTGAGGTCCCATTGCAGGGCGGGATAGACGGCGAGCGCTGCCAGCCAGACAAGCCCCGGCGGATCAAGATACCAGCGCAGCACCGCATGCAGGCGCTTCCAGTCTTCTTCGCCGGGATCGCTTTCGGAAAGCCAATGCGAAGGTCTGGCGCTGATCAGCGGCGGCAGGCGCTTGAGGTCAAAGCCGCCGGTAAACCCATAAGCCCGGAACAGCGGCCGGTCGCGGGCCTCGTCGAGGCCGAGGAGTTCAGCCAGCGCCATCAGTCCCTCAAGTGTGGCCCGGCCGAGGGGGAGCCCCAATTCGCGGGCGATGGTGAATTCGGTTGCGCCCCATTCGGCAAGAGGCCTGGGGGTGAGCATGGCGCGCTGCGGCCAGACGGCGAGAATGCGGGTCCAGCTTTGCGGCGCATCTCCCGTCGATGTTAAAAATCCGCGGCCTTCGCCCAGAATGATGAGGCGGCGGTCCTCGTGGCGGGCGGCGATATCCTCAATCGGCACCGGCGGGCTGCCGAATTCCTCATGGAGCCAGGCTGGAGAGTCGAAATAGAAATAGCGCTTGATGGCCACACCGGTCTCGGCGAGCAGCTTGCACAGGGCTTCAAGTCGGCGCGCCTCCTGATCACCGGCGCTGCGGGCTTCAACCAGCACAAGATAGGCAGGCGAAGATGATATGCGCCCGCGCACCGGCGTGAACAATCCACCCGACCTGATTGTGGCTGTGACGGTTTTCTCAGGATCAAACGGCATGAAGTGCACGGTCTGCCGGACATTCAGGCTGGCGGCGATGCGCGCCATATAGGGCTTGTCACTGCGGTTGCGGGAGATATCACCGGGGGCTTCGAGAACGAAGGGGTGATCGAGCGGGGCTGCATGTCCGGCTTGACGCCGGATGCGGGCCTTGCGACGTCGGGCGAGACCCAGAAACCAGATGGCGACAATTGCGAAGGGCAGGGCGACACTGAGGGGGCGCAGCCAGTCGGGGGCTGTGAGCGCCGCAGGCATGACCGGCTGCCAGCTTGCGCCCCTGAAAGCGTTGCGGGGCGTGGCCCCGGCAGACTGGGAAATGAACAATGCGCGGTCAAGAAGATCGGGGCTGACCAGTTCGCCCGGATCAAATTTGCTGTTGGTCATCAGAGCGCGCAATTGTTTCACACGGTCTGCCTGGGAGTCACCGGAGATGTCGGCTGCCCCCAGCCTGTTGATAACGTCGAGCACCTCGTTCAATTTCTGCATGTCAGGCGCTGTGAAACCAGCCTGTGGTATTTGCGCTGCGACGCCGTCGTCAGCGAATGCCACCATGATGCGGCGGCGCATGAATTCTGCGTTGAGATCGAGCGGGGTATCAGGCGGCACATGCAGGCGGCGGGCCAATGATGGCAGGCTGAGCAGCACACCTCCTGTCGCCGCAGGTGGAGGCCAGCCCGCGGCCTGCATCTCCGCCAGGCTGGGCGCTGCGGGCAGTTTTGTTTCCAGCATGA
>JANOTU010000062.1:0-1627 GCA_031416515.1 Hyphomicrobiales bacterium | reverse complement strand
TGCGACGATGATCGGCTGGCGCGGGGCCATGTGGGGCATGGCGGCGCTGACAGCGCTGTCCGCAGCCTCGGTGCTGGCCCTGATCCGCGATCCTGAGCGCATTGGCGCATCCGGTTTTTTCTCCGGCATCACCGATATTCTCAAGCTTCAGCGCTTGTGGCCGCTACTGCCCCTTGCATTGGTCAGCTATTCGGTCGTTCTTTCGGTGCGGGGGTTATGGGCTGGCCCCTATTTCACCGATGTGCATGGGCTGGGGCCAGTTGAGCGCGGCCACGCGCTTCTGGTGATGGCGGCGGCGATGTCAGTGGGAGCGCTGGTTTACGGCCCGCTGGACCGTATCCTGGGCACGCGCAAATGGATCGTCGTGGGCGGCAGCGCCGTCACAGCGGCAGGCTTTCTCGCACTCGGGTTTTTGAACCCCTCACTCACCACAGCCATCATCCTCATGGGCCTCCTTGGCGCTTTCGGCATGACCTACGGCGTACTGATGGCGCACGGTCGAAGCTTTGTGCCGGATCATCTGCTGGGACGGGGCATCACGCTTCTGAACATTTTATTGATCGGTGGCACGGGGCTCCTGCAGCCAATATCGGGCGCGGTGATGAAAGCCGGCGGCAGTTATGACATGCTGTTCGTGACGTACGGCACGGTACTGCTGCTGGCAACCGGGGTGTATTTTCTATCGACAGAACAGCGTTGAACTTCCCTATTCTCTTCTCCCTTGGGAGAAGAAGGGGCCCGTCGCCCTTCCTTGCGACGGGAAGATGAGGGGCACCGGCGCCAGAACAATAAGCGCCGGTGTCCCCTCACCCTCCCATTGCAAGGGCAATGGGCCCCGCCCTCTCCCAAGGGAGAGGGAAAGTAAAGATTACGCCGCTTCCGCCGCTGCTGTTCTTGGCACCAGTTTCAGCTTGCCATCGCCCACCGTCACATCAACGGTGTCGCCGTCATTGACGCGGCCTGCGAGCAGCTCCTCTGCGAGTTGGTCTTGCAGGGCCTTCTGGATGACGCGCTTCAGGGGCCTGGCGCCATAGGCGGGGTCGTAGCCCTTGTCGGCGAGCCAGGCGCGGGCGGGGTCGGTGACGGTAATCGCAATCTTGCGGTCGCCGAGGAGTTTTTGCAGGCGTCCGATCTGGATGTCGACAATCGCTCCCATGTGCTCGCGCTTCAAGCGGTGGAACAGGATGATTTCGTCGAGGCGGTTCAGAAACTCAGGCCGGAAATGGCCCTTGACCACGCCCATCACGGTATCGCGCACCATGTCCACATCCTGGTTTTCGCCAAGGCTGACCAGATATTCCGATCCCAGATTGGAGGTCATGATGATCAGCGTGTTCTTGAAATCAACCGTGCGGCCCTGGCCATCGGTGAGCCTGCCATCATCAAGGACTTGCAGGAGCACGTTGAAGACATCGGAGTGGGCCTTTTCGATCTCATCAAAGAGGATCACCTGATAGGGCCTGCGGCGCACGGCCTCGGTGAGGGCGCCACCCTCGTCGTAACCCACATAGCCGGGGGGTGCGCCGATGAGGCGCGAGACCGAGTGCTTTTCCATATATTCCGACATATCGATGCGAACCATCGCGTGTTCGTCATCAAACAGGAAGGAAGCCAGCGCCTTGGTGAG
>JANOTU010000061.1:0-2681 GCA_031416515.1 Hyphomicrobiales bacterium | reverse complement strand
CAGGAGACCCCATCCGGAAGCCGCCATTCTTCCTTCCTTCAAAACAAAAATATATTCCTTTCTGTTGCTCTGGCTGTGGGTATGTGGGCAACGCCTCACAAGCACCACCGCTGCAACGGGCGAGAGCGGCGTTGTCCACATATCCACAGCCCCTTCTCCGACCAGGCAATTCTTCTCTAACGCCATAAAAAATCAAAATCTGAGGGTTGCTTCTCCCATGGGCCGAGGGCCACGGGAGAAGGCGATGCAATTGATGGCCTTCTCCCGTTTGCGCCTTCGCAAATGGGAGAAGGTGGCCGAAGGCCGGATGAGGGCCCTTTCTTTAACGTGTCACCGCACAATAATATTGCTGAACTGCCACGGATCGCGCCGATCCAGCTTCTCCTGGAACAGGAACTCGCGGCCTGAAAGCGGAGTCCAGTCGGTGTAGACACCGAAGAGATTGCCGAGATAGGGGCGCTGGATGGCGAGGCAGCGGTGGAAATCCATTTCCTCGGTCTCCACAATCCCTGCGTTCGGGTTCTCAATGGCCCACACCATGCCCGCCAGCACCGCCGAGGTCACCTGCATGCCGGTGGCGTTCTGATAGGGCGCCAGTTTCCGCGCCTCGGCGATGGAGAGCTGCGAGCCGAACCAATAGGCGTTTTTCTTGTGGCCATAGAGCAGCACGCCAAGTTCATCGCCGCCATCGACAATCTCGTCCTCGGCGAGGATATGCACACTCGACGGGCGCTTGCCGCCAGCGCCGAACATTTCGTGCAAGGACAGCACCGCGTCATTGGAGGGGTGATAAGCGTAATGACAGGTGGGACGGTACACCACCTTCTTGCCCTGCCGCACGGTGAAATGATCAGCCAGGGAAATTGCTTCATTGTGGGTGACCAGGAAGCCGTACTGCGCTCCCGCCGTTGGCACCCAGCTGCGCACCCGCGTATCAGCGCCAGGCCGCGTCAGATAGATGGCGGCGCCGGAGCCTGTCGTGTGACGCTTGCCGTCATAGGGCAGCTTTTTCTCATGCGTGCCCCAGCCAAGCTCAGCGGGCTGCAGCCCTTCTGAAATACAGCCCTCAACCGACCAGGTGTTGACAAAGCAATCCATGGGCTTGGGGTTGCGCGCGCGCTGCGTGTCACGTTCGGCGATATGAATGCCCTTGATGCCAAGGCGCTGCATGAATTTGGCCCAGCCCTCGTCATTGACAGGTTCGGCGATTTTCAGCTTCATGTCGCTGGCCATGTTGAGCAGCGCCTGCTTCACCAGCCACGACACCATGCCAGGATTGGCGCCGCAGCATGAAACCGCCGTGGGGCCAGCGCCCAATTTTTGCTTCAGCGCCAGCATGGCCTCGCGCAGCATGTAATTGGTGCGCGCCGCGTTATCGAGCTTGGTGTTGTAATAAAGCCCCGGCCACGGCTCGTTCACCGTGTCGACGCAGAGCGCCCCCGTCTCGCGGGCAAGCTTGATGATATCGAGCGAAGAAACATCAACTGTCAGATTGATGATGAACGCCGCACCCGGGCCTTGTGTCAGAAAGGGCGCCAGCACCGCCTTGTAATTCTTGCGCGTCAGCGCCTGCTTGACAAAATTGCAGCCGGCATTCTCCACCAGATGGCTGCTTGAGGCGTCCGGATCAACAACCGTGATCTGCGAAGGGTGGCATTTGATATGGCGCAGCACCAAGGGCAATGTGCCGCGTCCAATCGAGCCAAAGCCCAGCATCACGATAGGGCCGCTCCAGGCGGCATGAACAGTGCGGTTTGTCATGTTAGAAAAACTCCCTCAGCCATTTGCGCAAAACAGTGCTCATAGCGGGCTGAACTGTCAAGTCACTGCGAAACATCCGGGGAATTCCGACCAGCCAACTCGTCGGAAAAACCGTGGTTCACATCGCGGTGCCCGGCCTCGTCAAGGCGCACGGCAATGATCACGTCACGAAGCGTCGCATCAGGCGCAAGCGACCAATATTTGATGGCATAGTCTGGGGCCGCAATGTTCTCTGTGCGCCCGCTGTCGACATCCGCGAGATATTCAGTGTAGCTGTAAACCGCTTCCTCTTCGAGATAGCCAACGAACCTGTGCGCTACGCGGGGCCACAGGAGATAGAACAGGAAGAACCCGTTGAAAAAAATCCCTTGCGCGATGACAATCAGTATCCGCTCCATCCAGTTGGGCTTGGCCACGTGAATGAATGTCATCAGATGGGCGCGCTCGTTTTCCGCTTCATCAAGCAGAACCTTGATCCAGCCGCGATCATCCTGAAACCGGCGCAAGGATTTGAGGTGCGTCAGCATGCCTCCCACCATGCCGGGAACCGCTGCCACCGTTTCAAGGATAACAGCGCGGTGGCCATAGCGGTGCCGGAAAAACACATCCGCAAAAAAACGCAGGAATTTGACCGCGGCAAAAGCGATCCTGTCGCCGATACCGACGGGCTTATAGTGATAGACGCGCAGTTGTTTATTGGAACCGTCCATAACGGAGCCTCCACACCCGAAGTAGGAACACACCATAGCGCGCCCTGTCGCCTTCCGCCATCTGCATGACCATGCGGAGCCCCCCTTGGGGCTGGTCAGCAGCTCACGTTGACTCACCTTGAGTCTATGTGCGCGGATTCACGCCGCATTGCACATGCAAGAAAGCCGCGCATCTGGCATACTGTTCACTCACCCGAATCGGAACACCGC
>JANOTU010000060.1:0-5792 GCA_031416515.1 Hyphomicrobiales bacterium | reverse complement strand
TGCGCCGCGTGGGCGGCGTTGGCGCCGGGGCCGAGGACGGTGCTGAAATAGCCGCAGGCTGAGCGGCGCAGGCCCCGGAGCGCTGGTTGGGTGGTGGAGGCCTGGTCAAGGGCTGCGGCCACTTCGTATTTCTTGCCGTCGGCGGTGGCGATGGTGGTGATGTCCACGGCATTGCCAAAGGCGTGTTCGCTGAGCTTGCCGGAGCCATCGCCATTGCGGTTGCGGCATTCAAAGCCGGGGCCGGTGCGGACTTTCGCGAGCTTGGCATTCAACTGCGTGGCAACAGTGGCAGCGCCCGTATCCGAAAGCCAGAGCGCAAACTGCCGCGCGAAGGTGCAGGAGAGGATGGGCTGGTCGGGCAGGGTTACCTTGCCGGTCTTGGTCATGATCGCGCTGAGCTTCACCGGCGTGTCCACAGCGCAGTTCTTTTCGGAGGGAGGCGTTGGCACCTTCTCGAACTCAACCTTGCTGTTGCGGAGACTGGCAAGGCAGGTCTCGTCCGCGCTGACAGGCGGCAGGTCGGTGGTCACAATCGCTGCCAGCTTGGTGGTCTTGGGCTTTGCGGCCTCGGCTTTTGCGGCTTTCTTTTTCTTCGGCGGCTCCGCAACTATTTTGGCCACCGTCTTGGGCCCGGGTTCAAGAGAGGCAAGCTTCATGTCAACTTTTGGCAGCGGCGGTTCGGTCCGCGCTGCCGGGTTGATGACTGTTACGTTTTTATCCACAAGTGTTTCCGCCTCAAGCCGCGCGGCGATTTTCGGGGCAAGCGCCAGCACCACAGGAGCGTCAGTTTTTGCGGCCTTGGCAAAGACGGGCGTTTCGGGTGGAGCTGACACGGACACTGACACTTTGCCTGCGGGCTCGACCGCAACGACCTTCACCGGCTTTTGAACGGGCAGAGCCGCCACTGACTTCTGCTTGCGCGCGGTGCGGAGTTTCCGTGTCTTGGCTGCGCGTGTGGACCTGCATTTCAACTTCAGAGACCGGCAAAGATCACGGCCAGCCCTGTCGAGATCGCGCGACAATGCGTCGAGGCCATTTCTTGCGGCGTAGGACGGGGTTGGCGTCAATCCCATCAGCACAGCCACAGACAAAACCAAGACAATTTTGCCACCGAGAAGCTTTGCGAGCATCGAGTCCTCCCACGTTAATTTATCCAAATCAATCCCCGATTCGCCGGAGACCTCGCTGCCGTGCATAGGCCATAGACTCAAACTGGGTACGAATTGTGGCGCTGGTGGTCGCCGACTGCAGTGAAGTGGCCGCAGCGGCATTGCCGAGATCAAGGCAAGCCCCAAGCGGCCAATTTTCGTGCAAGCCGTAGAGCAGGCCCGCATAGAACGCATCACCAGCCCCGGTGGTGCCAATGATTTCTGATTGATCAACATTGACAGAACCAGCCCGCGCCACTTCGCCGGAAACCGTAACCGCAACCGCACCATCCGGGTGATGGATGCAGGCGAGTTCAGTTACGCCCAAATCCAACAGCTTGCGGCACGCTGCTTCCGCAGCCGTCCAATCGAAGCGCTCGCCCTGGTGAAGCGTCATGGCCGTGAGTGATTCGGCCTCATAGTCATTGACCACGAGATAGTCGCACAGCGGCAGGCAGGGCCTGACCAGCGCGTGGATGACATCGGCGGCCACCGGCACCAATTCCATGCAGGTCTTCATGCCCATCTCGCGAGCAGCGGCCAGCAGCGTGCGCCAGCCATCGCCGCTGTCGAGATTTTTTCCTACACCCGGACTGCCGAGATAATAAAACTTCGCGTTCGCATCGCGCGGGTTGAGGTCTGCAACGGTTAGCTGATCGTTCACTCCGGCTTGCACAAAGAACGTGCGCTTGCCTGTGACCTTTGATGACATCACATGCGTGTGGCTGGTGACAGCCCCGGGGATGGTTTTCATGTGCGACATGTCCAGGCCGTAAGCGCGGCCACTGGCGAGGAGAATGTCGCCATAAGCATCATCGCCAACTGCGCCCAGAAGTGTGACGGGAAAGGGCGCCCCCAGTTTCATCAGGCCCGCAGCGGCGTTATGCGGCGGGCCGCCCGCGCCATGTTCGGTGCGCTCAATCAGCGCGATGGTTTCCTCCTCCGGCCAGTGGTCGATGATATTGACAATATCGAGAACCACAATGCCGGCGAGAATGATTCCGCTTCGGCTCACTTTCGGCACCCTTCGAGAACGGCTTCGGTGATGATCAGGTCATCGGCAAGCTTGCGTTTGGGGTTGAGCTTTTTCTTCGCCAGTGTTGCGTGATAGGATTTCACCGCGGCTTCGGGCTTGATCAAGCGCTCCAATACCGGGCGAAACAGCGCCACCAGATCAAGCGGACTTTCCGCCAGATTGATCTTGCGGCCAAACAGCGCCACGCGCGCGCCATTGCGCTCAGATTGCGTGAGCAGCTCAAAGGTATCGCGCGTGGTGCCAGCCGACCCACCCAGGATGCCGATCACCAAGGATGGATCATGGGCCGCCAGTTCGGCCATGGCGCGCGCTCCATTGAAGGCCATTTTGAGAAAATGCGGGCGCTCGACTTGCGCCACGCCCGCCAGCACCCGGATGATTGAATCATTGACAAAAGCCCCCACCATTTCAGGGGCGATATCGTGCGGCGCATTGGGGTTGAACACTTCCAGAAAGTGGCGAAACTTGTGCTTCACCGCGTCGGCGCGAAACTGCCCATAGGCCTCGATCGAGGCATAATCGCGGTCAAGGATGTTGTTGAAGGTGATGGAGTAAAGCCCGAGATCGCAAAAATTTCTGACATGGGCCAGCGACGCCGAGCGAAAGGGCCGCGATGGCTCCTTCGCATAGGAACTGCCGCGCGGCAGCCAGATGTCAGTGGTGTCATTGGCGCGGATGGCCGGCGTCACAGCCGACCTGGCGAAGACGCCGTCCTTGGCCAGCACCTCAATGTTCGACACCGACGCCAGCATGATATCCATCTGCTTCTGCTTGATGATGTCGCGGATCGATTGCTGAAACGCAGGTTTGGCGCGGGGAGCGCTTTGCGGGTCGGCATAATCGGCAGGCCCGGTCGCCACCACGCCAAAGGCCATGTCCGGGTCCTTGGCGTCAGCAAGAATGAATTGCGCAGGCGTGTATTTGCCAGCGCGGATGGTTTTCAGTTTCGAATCAAGAGATTTCATAAGTCCACCTGTTGTTGCCAGCCCTGTATCGTTTCCTCCCGCCTGATTTGCAAGAGTCCGGGGAAACGGGCATTTTGGCGCCCATGAACATTCCCTTCACCCCGCTGGTTGAAAAACTCCCTTCGTCTGTGCCGTTTGTGGGGCCAGAGGCCATGGAGCGGCGCATGGGGCGAAAATTCGTTGCGCGCATCGGCGCCAATGAGAATGTGTTTGGCCCTTCCCCCAAAGCCATCGCCGCGATGCACAAGGCCGCCTCAGAAATTTGGCAATATTGCGATCCTGAAATCCATGATCTCAAGGCAGCGCTGGCCAGCCATCACGGGGTTGCGCCTGAAAACATCGTGGTGGGCGGCGGCATTGACGGCTTGTTTGGCCTTGTGGCGCGGCTCATGGTGGAGCCAGGTGTCACGGTTGCAACCTCGCTTGGCGCATATCCAACGTTCAATTTCCATGTGCAGGGCTTTGGCGGCAGGCTGGTCACCACACCTTATGTGAAGGACCGCGAAGACCCAGACTCACTGCTGGCGCTGGCCGCCAGGGAAAACGCCCGCCTGATTTACTTTGCCAATCCCGATAACCCCATGGGAAGCTGGTGGAGCGCTGATTGCGTCACGCGCATGATCAAGGCCTTGCCGGAGGGCGCCTATCTCATGCTCGATGAGGCTTACGGCGAATTCGCCCCCCAAGGCACGCAAGCTCCCTTCGATGTCGAAAACCCCCAGGTCTTGCGCTTTCGCACTTTTTCCAAGGCCTACGGCATGGCCGGAATGCGCGTCGGCTATGCCATCGGCCACCGCGACCTGATCAAGGCCTTCGACAAGGTGCGCAATCATTTCGGCGTCACGCGCATCGGCCAGGAAGCCGCCATTGCCGCGCTTGGTGATCACCAGCATCTGCAATTCGTCATCCGGCAAGTTGCGGCAGCGCGCGTGGAAATCGCCCGCATCGCCACAGCAAATGGCCTCGCCGCGCTGCCTTCTGCCACCAACTTCGTCAGCGTCGATTGCGGTCGAGACGGCGGCCATGCCAAGCGTGTGCTTGATGGGCTGGTGGCCCAGCGCGTCTTCGTGCGCATGTCCGGCGTTGCCCCGCTCAATCGTTGCATAAGGGTGACAGTGGGAACCGGGAGCGACCTGGCAATTTTTGCCGCAGCCCTGCCGCTGGCGCTGAAAGCCGCGAACTGATCGGTTCTGCGTCGCTTTCCTTATGCCTTGAGCAAGTCGTTGAGATCGAGTTTCTTCGTAAACATGCCCAGACTGCCATCGGCATTGCGGGGCCATTGGGCTTCCGGGCGGTCCCAGTAGAGTTCGAGGCCGTTGTGATCGGGGTCATGGAGATAGAGGGCTTCCGACACGCCGTGGTCGGAGGCGCCATCAAGGGCGATGTTGTGGGTGGTCAGGCGCCGCAGGGCGTCGGCGAGATCGGCACGGTTGGGATAGAGAATGGCGACATGGAAGAGACCAGTGGTTCCAGGTGCTGGCGGAGAGCCGCCTTCGCTTTCCCAGGTGTTGAGGCCGATGTGGTGGTGATAGCCGCCAGCCGAGATGAAAGCGGCTTGCGCGCCGTAGCGGGTGGTGAGTTCAAAGCCAAGCACGTTGCAATAAAAGGCCAGCGATGTTTCAATGTTGGAAACTTTAAGATGGACATGGCCGATCCGGGTGCCAGCGGGAATGGGTTTTGGGGGCATGATCACTCCAATATGTAACTATTATTGTTACCATACAGCGTCAAGATGACTGTTGGCAAGCCCCCGGATGCCCTTGAGTTTGTCACCAATCTGGCGGAAACGAAATCAAGTTGATCAAGGAGGCCCGCGTCATGGAATACCCCAGGAATCTGATGGTCGTAGGCCATCCGCTCATCCTCCACAAGCTCACCCTGATGCGCGACAAGAATACACCTTCCGCCGTGTTCCGCCAGCTCTTGCGCGAAATCAGCCTGCTTCTGGCCTATGAAGTGGCGCGCAACCTGCCCATGACCACCAAGACCATCGAAACCCCCATTGCCGAAATGGAGGCTCCGATCCTCAAAGGCAAGAAGCTGGTGATTGTTTCCATCCTGCGCGCCGGCAACGGGTTGCTTGAAGGCATGCTCGATCTGATGCCGTCAGCGCGGGTGGGCCACATCGGCCTCTACCGCGATCCCCAGACTTTGCAGCCCGTGCAGTATTACCTGAAGGTGCCGGAAGATATCGCCGAGCGCACGGTGATCGTCGTTGATCCAATGCTGGCCACGGGGAATTCAGTGGCCGCGGCCCTCACACGGCTCAAGGAGAAAGGTGCGAGCGATCTCCGCCTGGTCTGCCTCCTCGCCGCCCCCGAAGGCATTCACCGTGTAGCGGCCGAGCATCCCGATGTGCCGATCTATACCGCCGCCATTGACAGCCATCTGAATGAGCACGGCTACATCGTGCCGGGCCTGGGCGACGCGGGCGACCGGATGTTTGGAACCAAGTAAAATCAGTAGTCATGAGCAATACTCTTTTTTCCTTCCCCCCTTGCGGGGGAAGGTGGCTCGCGTCCCGCAGGGCGCGGGCCGGATGAGGGGTCGGTTCAGCCAGTACTGAAGCTTGTAGTTCTCGCTGAACCGACCCCTCATCCGACGTAGCGCCTAGCGGCGCTCCGCCACCTTCCCCCGCAAGGG